>JBNKLH010000001.1:0-25300 GCA_050292255.1 Candidatus Altimarinota bacterium
GAGAGCACCGGCACCGATTGTTTCTAAAACCATAGAATGAAGTTTAGTTTGGTATATTTATAGAAGAAAAGTTTTTTTTGTCAAAACTGATTTTTGTTTGAAGAAAATCAAAAAACACCACCTCGTACGGAGATGGTGCTTTTATTTCATTCCAAGTGTTGAAAACTATTTGTTTTTCAAGTCTGGGTGGTATTTGTCCAAAGTTTTTTGGTTAATACGTTTGAGCTCTGTGATTGGGAATGGTCGGAGCAATTCCCATCCGAGTTCGAGAGACTCGAGGATAGTTCGTTCTTTATCAAATCCTTGTCCGAGGAATTCTTTTTCGTATTTGTCCGCAAATTCGAGGTAGACTTTATCGATGTCAGAAAGAGAACTTTCTCCCAACACCACTGCCAACTCACGAACATCTTTCCCACGTGCGTAACACGCAAAGAGTTGATCTTTCAATTTTGAGTGGTCTTCTCGTGTTTTTCCTTCTCCCATTCCGGCACCAGCCAATCGTGAAAGAGATTTCAATACGTCCACTGGAGGAGATACTTTCTTTTGGTGGAGACCTCGGTCAAGCACGAATTGCCCCTCAGTAATATATCCAGTAAGGTCTGGAATTGGGTGAGTAATATCGTCTTCTGGCATTGAAAGAATCGGGATTTGAGTCACAGACCCTTTTGCCGTTCGGATTCGTCCCGCTCGTTCGTAGATCGTAGAAAGGTCGGTATAGAGGTACCCTGGGTATCCTCGTCGTCCTGGAACCTCTTTACGAGCCGCAGACACTTCTCGCAACGCCTCAGCGTAGTTGGTCATGTCTGTCAAAATCACGAGCACGTGCATGTCTTTTTCGAAAGCCAAGTATTCAGCCAAAGTCAAAGCCATTCGTGGCACCGCAATACGTTCAACCACAGGATCGGCCGCAGTGTTCAAGAACAAACAAGCGTTTTCAATCGCTCCTGTTCGTTCGAATTCTCGTTGGAAGAACATCGCTTCCTCAAAGGTCACTCCCATCGCTCCGAAAACCACCGCGAAGTCTGATCCGTCGTTCACTTTCGCTTGACGCGCGATTTGTGTCGCGAGTTCGGCGTGTGGAAGTCCTGATCCAGAGAACACTGGCAATTTTTGTCCTCGCACGAGCGTGTTCATCACATCGAGTGAAGAAACTCCTGTTTGGATGAAGTCGGAAGGGAATGTTCGTGAAGCTGGGTTGATAGCGGCTCCAGAAATGTCCAACACTTTTTCAGGAAGGATTTCTGCTCCACCATCGATTGGGTTTCCGGCTCCGTTGAAGATTCGTCCGAGCATGTCAGGTGACACTCCTAGTTGGAGCACTTTCCCGAGGAATTTTGCTTTCAACCCGTCTGTTGAAAGTCCTTGTGTTGATTCGAACATTTGAACCAACGCTCGATCTTTGTGGGCTTCGAGCACTTTACCCATTTTGGTATCACCGTTGGGAAGGGTTACTTCTACCAACTCTTCGTATTTAGCTCCTTCTACGCCGTCCACAACCAAAATAGGACCGGCAATCGAGCTGACGGAATCGTACGTTTTTTGCATTTTGAAAAATGATTAATACAGAAAAAAACTGAGTTCGCGCGGATTTTAAAAAGAATAAGATCGTTGTCAAAACATTTGTTTTATTTTTTTACAGAATCCGGTGAATGGAAACGACTTCATGACTAATGAATAATTCATGATAGGTCGCAATGAAAAAATATTGACAGTATTTCAGTGGAATATCAGAATTGAGACTGCGTTTTAATCTTTTACTATTTTTAACCACACCAAAAGATGAATTTTTTGAATCAAGCGCAGATTATTGGGAACATTACTCGAGATCCAGACATTCGACAAACAAAGACTGGGCAACCTGTGTGCACATTAGGTGTTGCAACGAACCGACGATGGCGAGACTCAGGAGGACAAGTGAAAGAAGAAGCTGAATTTCATAATGTTGTGTGTTGGGGAAAATTGGCAGAACTTGCGGGGCGATTGCTTCAACGAGGGACCAAGGTGTTCTTCCAAGGACGATTGCAAACTCGAAGTTGGGATGATGAATCAGGAGCAAAACACTTTCGAACAGAGATCGTGGCTCAAGATATGATCGTTCTTTCAAAAGGAAAAGCCTATGGAGATGATGATGATGTTATGGATGGAGGTGATGAATTTGATAGTGTCTATCCAGAACCATCTCCAGAAGAACTCGATTTCTAATTCGAGAAAAATAATCAGATTTTTTAAAAGCCATGAACCAAAAGGGGAGTGGCTTTTTTCTTGATCGTTTTCTGTACTTTTTTGCCCGCCAAAAAAGTACCAAAAAAGCTCGTTGAGGTATTTTCACTCAGAAACGAAAACTTCTTAAAGTCTAAAATTTACAAATCTCACTTTTAAAAGACGTCTTCCTTTCGTGCAAATTTTTACGACTTCTGCAAAGATTCGTTTTAGCTTCGTTTCAATAATGCAACTATTTTCTTGTTTTGCTTGAACAAAAACAGATTCTCCTTACTCTTATTATCGAACTTTTATTAACTTTTAAGCTTACAGAAAATGGAACGAACGCTTGTGATTTTGAAACCGGATTGTTTGCAGCGAGGACTGGTGGGGGAGGCGATTCAGCGATTTGAGAGACGTGGTCTCAAGATCGTGGCGATGAAATTAGAAAAACTCACCGATGCTATTTTGGAAGAACACTATGCCCATGTGGCTCATTTGCCATTTTTCCCAGAGATGCGAGCGTATATGCAATCATCACCTGTTTTGGTGATGGTCTTAGAAGGGCCGAATGCGGTAGAATGTGTGCGGCAGACAGCGGGGATAGAGGCGACAGATTTGGGGTCTTTCCGTGGTGATTATTCAGGGTTTGTGACGAAAGGATGTCTCAAGAAAAATCTCATCCATACATCTGACTCCGTAGAGAATGCAAAAGTTGAGATTGCTCGATTTCTAAAACCAGAGGACATCATGGAATGGAAATCAGTCCTCTTGCCAGAAATGTTTTCTCCAAAGGAATGGGAGAAATAAAAATGTCTTTAATTTTCTAAACTATTTGGTCATGGTAAATGAAGTATTGGGAGGGGATGATCTATTGGATTTCCTTGGTGATTCAAAGAAAAACAAAGAAAAAGAAGTGACTCCTCAGCAGCTTGCGGATTTGGTGAATCAGATGGAAAACGGGGAAGAAGGGGCCTTTTCTTTAAACATAGGGGGCGTGGTGAGAAAGGTTATTTGCACAAAGGATGAGAAGGGAGAATTTGATATGAAAGAAGCGCCCGGAAGAGATATGGGTGTTATTGGAAACTCATAAGTTCTTGACTTTTTCGTAGAAATTAGTATTTATATCTCGTGAGATTTTTGTCTTTTGAGGAAGAATGAAAATTTCTCGTTGATCTTTTACAGCACTTATTTTGATTCTTGGTATCATTTTTCTCATGGACATGTGGGAAGGAGGATGCCAAGAGATCTTGGTATCTAAATGAAATTGTTAACTCTTTAAATATAATTTTTATGGTAATTAAAACATGGTCTTCCTCAGGGAAATTAGAAGCAACTACGTTGAATGAAATCAAAGAAGATTTACAGAAAAATCCTCAGAATTGGAAATTGGTTCAAGCGGAATCAGGATCCATTTTATTTAACGGTTATCTCGATGTTAATGGAGAAGGAAAACTTATTGTAGTCCAAGACTTAGATTCGTTGGAGAACGGAGAGGAATGGATGAAGGAAGAGTTGGAAAAGTTTAATAAATAAAGAATAAGTGTTTAAAAGAATAGGGTGTCTTCTAAGTAAGGCATCCTTCCTTTTGTTATTTGACTTTTTTGTGTTTATGTTTATTTGTGTGTTGTGGGATTGCTGTCCATTTTGTGAACAGTTGTTTCCGGTTGATCTTTTACAGCACTTATTTTGATTCTTGGTATCGTTTTTCTCATGAATATGTGGGAAGGAGGATGCCAAGGATTCTTGGTATGAAATTGAGTATAAACCAAAAAATAATGATATGAAATTAGAACAAGAAGGTGGTGGTCCAATACACTTTTCGGAAGTATTGGGACTGGCTCTTGATGGAAACCTGGTGAGCGTGAATGCTGACTTTGGAAATGGGAATAAAATCTCGTGTTGTCTGAAAGTGGATGCAATAGATTGTTTGATTATTTATGAGAGGCAGAAGGTTGTTTCTCAGGGAAATGCTCAGTATTTATTGCAAAGAGCATTAGATAATTTTAATAACGGTTTTTAGTTAGAAAGGAGGAATGTATGAATTTATCACTAGAAAAGGGATCTCAAACTACATTACAGGCTATAAAAGATCTGTTGGATGGAGATTGGCATCAAGTACAGGTAGTTGCTGATTTTCTAAAACCAAAAGTCTCTCTTGTTGCACACTTACAATTTGATGAAAAGAAAAAAATTATTCATTCGGTTGTAATGGCAGATGATGGAGCTTCCGCTCTTTTGAAAAAAGAATTAGAAAAATTTAACGGTTAAAAAAAAGGAGGATTATGAACTTATTTAAAAATGAGAAAGAGCAGTTCGTGCCAACTACTTTGCAGGAGGTCAAAGATGCTTCCGGATCATCCAGTTTTTGGGTGCCGGTAAAAGCTGAGTTCGGGGATGATGAAGTTTTCGAAGGTTCGCTAAAACAGGACTGGAATAAACTTCAGATTATCGATACTACATCTGATACAGGTGGTGCGAAGCAGAAGCTTCAGCAAGAAATTGATAACTTTAATGCTTAAGAAGGGAGGTTTGTATGAATCTTGTTGTCTTTACTGAAACGGGTGGACATGAAGAGTCCTCCCTTCAAGAAATTTTTACATCTTTGGAGGGAAAGACTGATTCGATTCAAGTTTTAGCCCAGAATACAAAGGAATCAGGAAATGTTTTCCACGGCTATGTTTCTCGAAATGGAAATAAACTTGAAGCCAGTGATTTGGATTCTCTTGGTGAAGGATTTGAATGGTTTGAAAATGAATTAAAAGGTTTTAATCAATAATTGAAAAGGAGGTTGGAATGCAAATAATAGTATGGAAAAACGGACGTCCTCAGGATTCCTCATTAGCGGACATTGCTGATTCTTTATCGAATAAAGATTGGAAAGAGGTAATGGTTAAAGAAGAAGGTGGGGATTTTCGTGGGTATGTTAAAAAAGATGCTCAAGGGAGATTAGTCATTGTTGAGGGGAACGATATTTCTTCAACAGGAACGGCGAAAGCAAGTTTCCAAAACAAGTTAAAGGAATTTAACAATTAAGTGCATGTAAAAAGGTAAGGATGTCTTCTTAGTAAGGCATCCTTCTTTTTTTATACAAAAAACTTGAAACTGAACACATTTCTGGTACATTCGGAGGTGAATATGTCCTTTTTGGGCGTTTCCCTAAAAAAAACAAATATGAAAAAATATCCCCTCTTTTTCGGAGTTTTGTGCCTGTCTATCCTCGGAAGCGCGTCTGCGGCTTCTTTTGCGGATGTAGAAATCACACATGACAATTATCAAGCGATTCAGTTTTTTGCCGATAACGGACTGATCGAAGGAAATATGAAAGACGGGAAACAATTCTTTCGTGGGTTTGATAAAGTCACCCGAGCGGAGGCTTTGAAGGTTTTGCTTTTGGCGGCGCAAGTGTCACCGGCAGAAGTAGAGAGTTCACGATTTTCGGATGTAGATCAAAATGCGTGGTATGCACCATACGTAAATACAGCCGTCGAACGGGGGATTGTCGACGGATTTGCTGATGGAATGTTTTATCCAGGCGTAGAAGTGAGACGAGCGCAGTTGCTGAAAATGGCTACGCTCGCGTTCGGGGCTGATGAGTCTCTTTATTTTGCGACAGACTGGGAGGCCGAAATGACAGAAATGGTGGAGGATGAAATGCCTATGCCAGAAGAGGAAGAATCGGTCGACGGATTTGATTGGCAACCAGAAGAAGAATTCCAGCCATGGTATGAAGACTATATGAACTTTGCGATCTTTATGCGAGTAGAAGAAGATCCAAAAGCTGATCCAGAAGAAACGCTCACTCGTGCCGAAATGGCAGAGATTTTGTATCGAATGTATATCCTTTCTCAGGATAACTTCGAAGAACCATTTGTTTATATGGGGAGTGGGGCCGCGAGTTATTATGGAGCGGGGTTTTCAGGAAAGAAGACCGCCAGTGGTGAGATCTACGATCCAGAGGATTTGACGGCTGCTCATCGGACGCTTCCTTTTGGGACAAAACTAAAAGTAACCTACGGAGATAAATCAGTCGTTGTGCGTGTGAATGATCGAGGACCGTATCATAATTCTCGTGAGCTCGATTTGTCAGAAAGAGCCTTTGGGTTATTGGCTCCGATCGAACGGGGGATTATAGAAGTCGATTATGAAGTCTATCATGGAAGTGATGACCAAATGCCCGCTATTCCGGAGTTTGTCAGGGATTCTTTGTCCACGGATGCCAAGAATGCACCTGTCCCAGAAGCGGTTTCGGAAAAGGTTATGGAGTATCGAGATCAGGGAGTAATGCCTTCTCAATTACGGGTGCAACCTTTGTTTAATGGAACGGTTCCGCATATTGCCACAGACTTCTTTGATGGAGTGACGATGCGACGAGAATTTGCTCAGAAGGTACCGGTAGGAACAATTTTGAATTTCTCAGGAAGTGTCGAAGAACTCGGACACAAAGAAGTAACCGTTTTCTTTGAACGATTTGCTGATCGAAACTATCCAACCCCTCAACAGACTCTTTATACGGGGAAAATTTCAGGGAAAAACTTCGCCTTCCCGTTGCCATTTTTACGAATTGGAAAATACAAAATGGGGGTTGTGATCGATGATCAAAAGAAATCAAAAGTAGCAGAGATTCAGGTTCAACCGGCAGATTTGATTCAGCATTTTCCTTCAGCAGAAGAAGATCTTTCGCTTTTTGAAGGAGCGGAATACGGATTTAAAGTGATCCCAGAAGAAAAGATTTTAGAGTTCGAAACCTTTGGGTTTAGTCCGCGTCATTTACAGAAATTAATTCTTTCTCAGAATGGAAAATTCCTCACGCTCAACATAGAAAGCCAAGAAAAGGCCGTGCCTTTGGCGTACTCATTCTTTCGGGACAATAAATTCACAGAAGGACCGATGAAAGTCGAAGTCTATGCGGCGGATTCTCGATTGGGGACATTGGCTTCTCGATCTATGAACTGGCAAAAGTTGGGAGAAGAATCTTTTGAGGTGATTGAAGGATTCCCAGATGAAGAAAGTGATAAGGTGGCAATCTTTGAATTCCCACGATTTTCTCATACGCTTGAGCCTTTTACACTTGCCGGGAAAACATTGGATTCACGGGTGAATTTGGGAGCACATGCTTATCTCCTAACTCCAAGTCAAAAAATCAGAAAACTCCCGATCATTGATCGAAGTGAATACGGAGATTTTGCGATTTGGGTAAATCCACAAGACTGGGGAACACACGTATTGGAAATTGTAGCCGATGACGGGACGATCCTCTTTAACCGGGGAATGTACTTTTCCAAAGATATCGTGTTGCCGGTTTTGGACTGGAATAAATTGGAAGTCCGTGGAAACAATAAAGTCGCTGTGCGAGATTGGATCAACCAATTCCGGACGAAAATGGGAGTGACCTTGCTCGCGAATGATCCAGAACTTGAAAAAATTGCCCAGACATATGCCACTCAAATGGCAGAAGATGACTTTATTTCTCATACGAGTCCGACCGGTCTCACATTCGAGCAACGAATCAAATCGGCAGGATTGCAGGGGGCTTATGCTGAAAATCTTAGTTTTTCTGGAAATCTTGAAGATGCCCTGGATGGAATCAAAAACTCAAGTTCTCATTATCAAAATGTGATTGGAAACCAATGGCGAAAAGTGGGGATTGGGGTAGCTAATAGTGCCAAAGGTGTTTATGTCGTCCAGATATTTGGTCGCTAGATAAATGAGTGATACACTTTTATAGAATTTATGTTTTCTACGCATATGACATTCAAAAATATTCGAATACCGGCCCTCTTTCTCTTTGGTTTTTCTCTCTTTGGAGGAATGGTTTTGGCTCAGGCACCCGCTGAAGTACAAAATGTAAAAGTAGTTCAAAATGCGGACAATGAAACATCTGTGGATGTAACGTGGGAAGAGGCAGATGGATTTGATGACATTGTTATTGGATACAAGTTGTACTATGGGCAAAATTCTGTCCAAGAAATTGGAGTGGAATATGATGAGGTGGTCACACTTGAAAATGTGTTGTCTCACACTGTTTCTAATTTAGAACCCGATACGCAGTACTTTTTTGCGGTGACAGCAGTGAATACAGCTGGAGAAGAATCTGAGACATATTCTCAGGAAGTATCGATCACAACGCTCGCACCAAAACCAACATTAAAAGTTATTTCTGCATTACAGACGAATCTTTCTCAGGTACAGGTTGAAATGTCGAGTGAACCGGTGATTCAGAATATGACGGATGCGTTTATTTTAGAAGAAGTGGATGCCGGAAATGAAATCGGCATTGTTTCCGGAGATATTTTGGGAAATATGGTGACGCTTCAAACCGATGGAGAACTTACAAAAGATCTTCGATATCGGATTACCGCGACTTCTGCGGTAAAGGATCAAGAAGGTGTGCCTGTGTCTTCAGGAATTACAGATACAGTAGAATTTGTGGCGGATTTTATTCCTCCAGAACCAGAGCCAGAGGTGGTTCCCGAACCAGTCATAGAACCGGAGCCTGAAGTCGTAGTTGAGCCAGAGCCAGTGGTGGAGCCTGAGCCGGAACCGGAAGTTGTTGAGCCAGAGCCTGTCGTGGAAGAGCCGGAGATTCGAGAACCATTCGGTCCAGACGTTCCACTAGAGACACCAGAACCGGAAATGCAACCAGCCGCTCCAGATATTGCACCGCCTATGGATGTAACGAGCTTGCGATATGATACGGATCAATTGGATAAGGGAGTGGTCGTACTCACCTGGAAAAAATCAGCGGATACAGACGGGGATGTTATGGATCAGGTCATGTATGTACGAGAAAATAGAGGATTGTGGGATAATGGATTGTCTCTCGGAAAAGATCTCGAATTTATGGAGCTTGGAGTTGAAAAAGGAAAAAATTACGAAGTACGAATTACGACCCTTGATACCTCTGGGAATGAATCCGTGGGAACCTTTACATCATTCTCCACTCAATTGTCTCAAAGTGGACCTTCTGTGGGAATGATCATTGCGATTGGAGTATCAATGTTTTTCTTTCTGATTATCGTTGGACGACGACGATCTTCGTAGATGAAAAAGGCACCCATTCGTCTCCAAAAATATCTTTCCGAATGCGGAGTCTGTTCACGTCGTGTGGCAGAGGATTTGATTCGCCAACAGAAAGTCGTGGTAAATGGCGAAGTTGCTTCTTTGGGAGATAAGGTGACCGGAGAAGAAACGATTTTGGTAAACGGGCAAAAAGTTCAATCGGCAGCAAAAAAAGAAACAAAAGTCATCGCGTGGTACAAGCCGCGTGGTATTGAAGTGACGTTTCGAAATGAACATGGCGGACAGACGCTTTTGCATGCGCCAAATTATGCTGAAATGAAAAAATATCTAGATGGACGAATGATTCCATCCGGACGATTGGACAAAGAATCGGAGGGCCTGCTCTTGCTCACAAATGATGGGGAGCTCGCTAACGAACTCATGCATCCTCGATATGAGCACGAAAAAGAATATGTCGTGACCGTTCACAAATCGATCACAGATCAGTTTTTGAAACATATGTCCGATGGATCGATTCAGCTGGATGGGAAAAGTGTGATGCCTTGTATCGTCGATACAAATTACGAACTCCCCAAAACGAACATTAAAACGCTTTTGGCTCAGGCGGATAATACCTTTCGTATCGTGCTCAAAGAAGGACGAAACCGACAAATCCGAAAAATGTGTGATGCGTTAGGGTATCGAGTGATGTCGTTGAAACGAATCCGTATGCAAAATGTGAAGTTAGGAAAGCTCAAAGAAGGGGATTGGAAGAAGGTGGTGCCAGCGGATTTACGATAACTTGTCTTGGGGCGTTATTTGCGTATACTGCGGGCACTTAACCATTATTTTTCATGTCCGGACACAGTAAATGGCATTCGATTAAGCATAAAAAAGGAGCAAACGACGCGAAGCGTGGGAAGATTTTGACGAAGCATGCAAAAATTTTGGAAGTGATCGGACGAAACGATCCGAATCCGGATACAAATGCGTCTCTCCGAGTAGCAATCGCGAATGCGAAAGCGGATAACGTGCCGAATGACAATATTGACCGAATTTTGAAAAAACTGGCGGGAGGAGATAAAGATGGAGCAGTGTATAGCGAACAAGTCTACGAAGGATTTGGACCGGAAGGGATCCCATTTGTCGTGACGGCGTTGACAGATAATATCAACCGAACGTTTCCATCTATCCGAAGTGCATTTAACAAAAATGGAGGAAACTTGGGGAGTTCTGGGTCTGTTATGTTTCAATTTGATCATGTGGGAGTGGTTGTGATCGAAAATGGAGGAAAATCAGAAGAAGAACTCTTTGAAATCGCGATTGAAGCCGGGGGAGATGATTTTGAATACGATGAAGAAGAATCTACGATTATTACTAAATTTACCGATTTGGCAGCGGTACGAGATGCCCTAGATGGAAAAGTAACGGTAAAGAAATCGGCTCCAGAATACCGGGCCAAAGATCCACAAATGATCTCAGATCAAGCAGTTCTTGATAAAGTAGAAAAATTTATCGCGGCAGTCGAAGACGCAGAAGACGTGGACGAAGTCTTTGGTGGATTTGACGTATCCGATGACCTTATGGGCTAAGGCTCGAACTTTAAAAATATGGCACGACCAAAACGACCTCGGAAGGATGGCCCATTAGTGGGTGAAATCTTTGAATTGGAAATCACAGATCTCGCGTTTGGCGGGGCTGGGATTGCACGGAAGGATAACTTTGTGATCTTTGTGAATGGGGGATTGCCTGAGCAAACCGTAAAGGCAGTCGTCACGAAGCAAAATCGAAACTGGCTGGATGCCCGAGTGACGGAAGTTTTGAAACCCGCTTCTTGGGAAACTTTTCCCGCGGAATACCAACAAATCCCGGGATGTCCTTGGGGACGAATGCCACTTGAAATGCAACACGAATACAAGCAAAAACAAGTGTTTGGACTCTTTCAACGATTTGCAAAAATAGATCTCGAAACGGTGTTTGATGAATTTGTTTCCTCACCGCGGACATGGGACTACCGAAATAAAATGGAGTTCTCCTTTGGGTTTAACGAAAACAAAGAGTTTTGCCTGGGGTCCAAAATGCGAGGACAGTTCGAACTCGTCGAACAAGCAGAAAAACCTTCTGGGATGTTTGATGCAGAATTTGAAAAACTTATCCCGGAGATCCGAGATATTTGTGCCGATTTGATGCCGGAAGCATTGGATCAATTTCATCTTTTGCGAGTACGAAAAAGCCATGCGGAGAATTCATTCTTGGTTGAACTAGAGACAGAAGAACTCGAAACAATTCCGTTTGATGCGATGAAGTTGGGGAACTTTTTATCAGAAAAACTCGGCGACCAGTTGGCAGGTTTTTTGCTCCGAAATGGACGACGAGGAGGTCGAAAGATCTTGATCGGGAAAGATCATTTTACGGAAAAACTGGGGGAACTTTCTTTTGATGTTTCTATTGATGCGTTTTTTCAACCGAATGTATTTTCAGCGGAAAAATTGTATAACAAAGCCCTTGAATATGCTGATTTGAAAGGCGATGAAAAAGTATGGGATTTATTCTGTGGGACGGGAACAATTGCTCAATTTATGGCAAAGCAAAACCCAAATGCTTCTGTGGTTGGAGTAGAACTTATCTCTTCTGCAGTGGCCAACGCGCGTGTGAATGCCGAACGAAACGGGATCAAAAATGTAGAGTTTACGTGCGATGATGTGCACAAATTTTGTTCGCGATATCAAGATCAATCAATAGATGTGATTATGCTCGATCCACCTCGTGCGGGAGTGGCCAAGAAGTCTTGGAAATACATTCTCGGGACCAAGCCAAAGAAACTGGTGTACGTGTCTTGTAATCCAGCGACAATGGCGCGCGATGCGGAGATCTTGGTTGAGTCCGGATACACGCTCAAACGATTTTCACTTGTCGATCAGTTTCCACACACTTCTCATGTAGAGGGAGTCGGGGAGTTTGTGTTGTCAGAATAGTCAGAAGTTATACTCGTTTTTGGTGTGACTGGGATTGGTATTGTTGATCGTTTTTTTGATGCTTTTCCCTTAAAAACGCGTGATATTGATTGATCCGATTTTGGAAGTTCTTTGGATTAATGACATTCCATTCCAGTTTTCCTGTTTTATTTCCTATATTTTTAATACGCGGTGAAACTCTTTCTCCGATATTGAGAAGATTTTGTCCTTCGATTTCTTGGAATGTTTTTTCGAGACGTTCCCGTTGTTGCGTTTCGTTTTCATCGATATTAAATAACTCCGTTATACTTTTGATGAAATCATTTAAAATCAAGAAATTATCCTGATCTTTGAGCAGTACGGGTTGATCATATGGAACGATAAATCGCGGTCGTTGCTCTTTGTTCTTGAAGTAATTTTGATCCGTCATGTACGGATATTCCTTTTTAATTTCCTTGGTTGATTTTAGGATCATATCTTCCCGAAACTTATCTTCCTCTCCCACACGAACTTCAATCCGATATCCGGCTTCCTGATAGGCATAAAAGATGACTTCGTAGGCATGTTTAATATCCGATTGAAAGAGGGCTTTTATCTCTTCCATGTTCTTCTTGTATTTCTGTAGCAAGGCGATTTTCACCTCCTCAGGAAGTTGATTAAACGGGAGTCGATCGTTCAAAAACAGAATTTCTCCATTTTTTTCTGCACAGAGGAGAAGTTGCATATCTTTTTCGTTTCTTTCCGCGAGTCGTTGATTGGTATATTTAATAACAATCGGAAGTCTGTTTTGAAAAGGTGAATAGGCTGTTTCTCCAACGGAATGAAAGGTTCCTTCTTTCAAATATCGGTTGATATCTCCGTGTTCATCTACGTAGAGATCTGTATTGGGATTCATGTCATTTTCCATTCTGTATGCCTTGGCATTGGCTACAAAAGTGGTGGCAGGGATTTCTGAAAAAGTAGGGAGAGGGACTTTCTTTTTTGAATCATTGAAATCTTGAATTTGCTTTGGATATGCTGTATTGAGAGCCTCTTGATTGTCTACCACAAATCGGCTCATTATGGACAATGCTGATTTGGGTAGTTTCTTGCCTGCGTATTTTTGTTTCATTTCCTGGCGAACTTCTTCATTGAGCACTTCGGATTTCATCTCATTATTCCAACCGTCTTGAAGAATTTTATAATAGGCTTTCATGTATCCAATGAGTGCCCGGGCATATATTTTCCGTCGATAAGGAGCTTTACTATGCCATGCAGCGACCTCATAAGACATGCTTTTGAAATCTCCATTTTTTGGAAGTCCTTCATCACCCAACTTATTGAGCTGGAGCATGTAGGCAAATGTGAGAATTTCGGCGTGGTTTGATTTAAATACCACTTTTTTATTTTCTTTATCGATAGAGAAAAACTGACTCCAAAATGTTGGATTATAGAGTTTGAGATATTCAGCCGTGTGATAATTGAGCTGAAACATTCCAAAGTCTTTTGTCCGTCCTTCAAGTGATTCTACGTGATCTTCTTTCGGAATTCCTGAATTGAGCAGAGATTCTACAGATCCCACAGAAAGCATGGTTATGAAAAGTGATTTGGCATCGTATTTTCCTTCAAAAACATCCTCCATTTCCACGCAAACAATTGCCATGTCATAGAGGACACCGATGTTGTCGATGGTCTTGAGACTCGATTTTCGAGAATAGTGTTTGGTATAATCATTTCCAAGGGAATCTTGGAACGTCCGAGAATAATGCGTTGTTTCTGTGTATTTCAGAAGATGTTCAGGAGTTCTCCGACAGTTTCTATCAGATAGATCTTTGTATTGGACAATTTCAGCTCCTTTGCGAACGAGGTTTTGGACTTTGAGTCGTTTTTCTAATGGAAGACGGGAAATGTATTCTTCAAATTGGAGTTGTTTTGTGGTTTCTGATTTGAGGGAATCAGTGGTCATTCCTTTTCCCCGAAAAATCTTGAGCATTTTTTGGACCTCTTCTTCTGTGATAGAAGTTTTTGGATAAACATCCTTTTCTGGATCGATATGCCGGGGGAAATAGTATTTATCTTTTCTATTGCTGTAGGGGACTGTGCTTTGAAAGTCTGCTTTGTGTGGCTTTACAAAAGAGAGATCATCAAAGAGCGGTTTATAGTTTTTAATTTCTTCGGTAAGTTCTATAAATCGTTTTGATTTTGTTCCTTCGAAACATTGAGAATAGGAAAAATCCTCTGGTGCATCCAATTGAAAAAGATTTTCCATTGTCCAAGCGGCAAATGCTTGTTTT
The DNA here is from genome assembly GCA_050292255.1 of Candidatus Altimarinota bacterium. GTDB lineage: Bacteria > Patescibacteriota > Gracilibacteria > UBA4473 > UBA4473 > JBNKLH01. The sequence continues at coordinate 14,429 of JBNKLH010000001.1, forward strand.
GTTTTTCGACTGAGATGTACTTTGTCACCAAGGTATTCAAGCGGAATACCAATCTCATTTGTTTTGATATGTTTATCAATGAGGAGTTTTTCTTCGGCCAAAACTCGATTGGTTTCATTCACTTTATTTCGTCCCTTATGGATTTTTTCTCTTCCGGTGAGTTGGATATCAAAAACGATGAGGTTAATGCTTGGATTTATCTCTTTTATCCGTCGGTAGATTTTTTCTAATCCGCCTTGGTCAGTAGCGTGTTGGGGACTATTTCCTCCCGCCCAAAAGATAAGATCCTCTGCGCTTTTTATTGCTTCAATTGTATTTTCATTTTTGTACAAAGATTCAAGAATTACATCAGTTCTTCGTCCACTTTTTGCATCTCTGTAAACGAGAAAATTATCGGCTTCTGCGGCTAAAATATTTCCCATACTGATAGGGCCGGCCATATTTGAATCCCCAAGAATAACGATTGAATGTATTCGATTGTTTTGTTCGGGTTGTCCGAGCTGTGCCAATATGGAATACACAGATTCCTGGGTAGGAGTAGTGATTTGATTTTCTATCATTTCAACCGCTGTTGGGGAGAATATGGTAGCGGTTACAAGAATTTCTTTGGGTCCAATCATAGTGGGGAAATAGGGCCGATAAAAAGATGCTACGTATTTAGCTTTTTTTTGACATAAGTCAATTTTGTATTTAGATATACGACCTGAAATAAAATTCGTTTCAAAATAAACATTCAGTACAATGGTTTGGCATATGAAAAAAACTCTTCTCATTGGAAACTTTGGAGCCCGCAATATTGGAGATGAATTGATCCTGTATTTTGCGAGGAAGAAATATCCAGGGGCTATCGTGATGACGGCAGATCCCAAATTTAGCCAAGAGTTTTGTGAAGAAGTATTTGAAACGATTTCGCCATTTCCATCAGGGATACGGAGTCTTATTCGTTTTCTTTTTGAGAAAAAACAAAAGCGAGTGGATATTGATCAAGTGGTGTTTGTGGGTGGGGGACTCTTTGCGATTAAACCGCAGGCGGATTTTGTTTGGTGGTGTCAGTTTTGGTGGGCAAAGAAGTTTTTTCCAAAGGCAAAGTTTACTTTTGAATACCAAGGGGTGGATTCAAAGGTCTATTTTCTTCACAAGTTTTTTACGAAACGTGTCTTTTCTCGAGTGGAAGAGATTTCTGTTCGGGATAAATCATCGGCCCGTTTTTTGAAATCTTTGGGTATCAAAAAGGTTGAAGTTCGTGAAGATCGAGTTTGGGAATCTTTGCAAGCGGTGGATTTTGATCGACCAATGGATGCAAAATATGCGCTTTTTAATGCCAAGAAATCTCTGCCAAACTCCCGTTGGAAGAAGATTTTAGAGCCACTTCCTTCACATCTTGAACAGGTCTTTGTCTGTTTTGATCCGGAGGACGCGATGTTTGTGCCAAAGGGATTTTCCGGAGATATCTTTTTTCCTCATACAGCACAGGAGGTTTTTCACTTATTTACAAATGCTTCTTTGGCAATGGGGCAAAGGTTGCATTTTCTGATTTTAGCGGGGTATTTCGTAGGATCACAGCAAACATTTGTTCTTGGGAAACCCTATGCAGAAAAGGTCGGGAATTTTTGCAAGAAGCAGGGGATTAATGTGGCTTAGATATTAAATATCCCATCCCGTGAATAGTTTTTATGTATTTTGCGTTTTCTCCGAGTTTTTTCCGGAGAGAACGAATATGTACATCGATCGTGTTGGAGCGATTGGGAGTGGTTTTTTCTGACCAAATACTTTGGGCTAATTCTGCTCGAGGGACGACAACGTTTTGATTTCGAATGAGGTAGAGAAGGATTTGAAATTCTTTTTTTGTGAGAGCAATTTCATCATTGTGAGATAAAACCATCATGTTCCCCAGATTTACTCGAATATCTCCACATTTAAAGACATTGTTTCTATGTTCATTTTTTCGTCGGAGAAGTCCTTTGACTCGTGCCAAAAATTCTTCAAAGGAAAAATCTTTTACCATAAAATCATCGGCTCCCATATTGATTGCTCGGATACGAGATTCAACGACTTTGTCTGATGACATAGCGAGGATGGGTGTTTCATTTCCGATCGTCCTGAGAGCAGAAATAATAAAAAATCCATCTTTCTTTGGAAGCATCATATCGAGCACAATAAGATCATATTTATTATTTTTTGCTTTTTCGAACGCGACGTCTCCATCTTCCGCAAAATCTATATCAAATTTTTCTTTTCTGAGAGCAAGAGAAACAAGAGTTAACAGATCTGGATTGTCTTCTACAACGAGTGCTTTCATATCAAAAAAAATGAGAAAATGAATATTTCCTCATTCTTTTTACAATAATTTGACAATATGTGTCAAAAGTTGTTCTAAGAAAACTTCATGAAAACTTAATAATTTTTTATCCGTACAAAACAATTCCCGTAAGTGTTGCGGCATGTACGATAACCCATCCGAGGTTTACAAGGATAATAGGTTTCTCTTTATGAACAATTCCGTACATAAGCCAAAAAGCACTCACAACAATATAGGTGGACCAAGAGATAGCAGAAAGTCCTTTGGCTGATCCGTCTGTAAAAATTTTATAGATTTGAGGGATCGTCATGATAGGACTCATAACTCCAATGAGTACGATACTCTTATCTAAAAGTCTTCGAAGTGCTTGGTGTTCATGTCGATGAAAAATTCGAGATAAAACATTTTTGATAAATCTCCAGACTTTCCACTCATGCATTCGCACTGTGTAGTGATGATGACCGATTCCATGCATTGTAGGCATTTTCTAAAGGTTAATAGTATGAATAAGTTTGATATTGATTAATCTTGAATAATTTTCCATTTCACTTCTTTTTTGAGGTGTCCTTTTGGAATGGTGAATCCAGAAGCTTTGACGTGTCCACCTCCTCCGTATCGTTCGGCTAAAGCTTTTACATCAATATTTGGATCACGGGTTCGAAGAGAAGCTTTTACATTCCCTTTCTCGTCTTCAGAGAGGACGACGGAATATTTCGCCTCTGGCATAGAAGACACAAGATCAATCACTCCTTGGAGATCTGATCGTGTCGCGCCGAGTGATTCATAATCTGATTTATGCACTCCGATAATAGCGGCTCCATCGTCAGTGAGATGCAAGTCTTTGAGTACTTTTCCCCAGAGTTTAAATTTCTTGAATTCGTTATTGTAGAAAACGTTTTTTGCGATTTTGGAAATATTTCCTCCCAGTTTTACCAATTCTGACGCCATGGCATATGTTTTTGGGGTTGTGTTCTGGTGTTGGAAACTTCCCGTATCAGTATAAATCCCAAGGAGAAGACAGGTAGCAATATCCGGAGTGATTTTAATCTCTAGTTCTTTCAAAAGTTCGGCTACAATCTCACAACTAGAACTTGCTTTCGTATTTACAAAGTTTACATCTCCAAAGAGATCGTTTGTTGGGTGGTGATCGATATTGATCTTGAACATTTCGTCAGACAGGATTTCTGGATGTGCATCGTGAAATCGTGTCATTTTTTTGTCTCCACAATCTACAAATACCACTCCTTGAAACTTCTCGGGATCAAAATCTTTTTTGTATTCTTTTGTGTCTTTGATGAATTGAAATGCTTCAGGAATATTATCCAAACAGGCAAGAGACACCGGGAATTCGAGATTTTTTAGTCCTCGGTACAATGCGGTAGATGCCCCAGTGGTATCTCCGTCTGGACCTGCGTGAGAGATAATAAGAATACGCGGTTTGTCAGAAAGAAATTCCTTTAATGTCTGTAAACTCTCTTTCGTGTCTTCTTTGGCAAAGAATGGTTTGTTTTGCGTAGAACGAGATTGTTTCATGTGTTTGACAAAAATGTGAAATTGTATTTTATATTATTTTATTTGTTTTGTAAACCCTTTTTGTGTTGAATTTTAAAGATAAGGAGAGCGTATTTTAGCATATACAAAAAAGTGAGCATAAAAATACTTATTATGGATAACTCTGCATTGCGGGGCTACTCGAGGCAGTTGTATCCTCGTCATTTCATTTATATTTAGTGATTTTCCTGATTCAGAATGTTACAAATGTTACACGATGGAGTTAGTATTCAAGAGCCAAATTTTGATTGATAGAAAAATTGAAAGTGTTTTTGTAGTTTTTTCGGATAACAAAAAAACTCCTCAAGTTCACAACGTACAACTGTTATGACTTGAGGAGAAAACCCTTATTGACGGTTAAGTGTTTTTAATGCGGCTTTTAACTCTTTCCTCAGAACCTTTTTTGGATTCTTTCTTACCACCCACCCCGGATAACTCGCTATATTCCAGTTATCATCACGGATTTCAAATAATCCATATCCGATCTTGGGAAATCCAATTTCCCAAGAGTTAATGTTTTTATTGACGCTTCCTTTATAAAACTTGAGCGTCTCTGTCTTGTAAAAAACAGAGTATGGAGACAACAAAAGGTTATACTCCACAGTATCTTCCTTTGCTATTTCTACCAATACGAGCTCTTCGAGCTCACACACGAGAGACTTTATACTTTGCGCTTCTACAGCAGAAACTGAAAAAAAGAAAACCATCCCTAAAACTAAAAAATATTTCTTCATAATCGAGAATTTAATTGATTAATAAATAAAAAATGCTCGCAATTCTTCTGATAATTCAAAAAAATTACCAGCATTTTCCAATACTAACCTTTCACTCAACCGTTATCTCAAAGAGCTATGTAGGAAACTTTCGAATCCCAAAGGATTAAAAATTTCACAATAAAAAAATAATACTTCTTCTTATTTTTGTCAATGATCTGTGAATTGTATTGCGATCATATTGCTGAAAGATGAATTGGAAAAGATTCAAGTAAGTTCTCATTAGTGCTCCTTCTCCATCTAGCCAAAACAGACAAAATATCCCTTTGTAAGTAGGACTCTTTCATCGGATCCAGAAAGTGATTTGGGAATACTCAAAAAACACAAAAGCAACCGAAGTAGTTCGGTCACAATTATGTATTAGTGCTCAAAATGGCATCGCCAAGGGGAATACTCATTTCTTACATCTTTTGTTTTACCGTGGCCTGCGGCATCGAACCCTTTTGGGTTCAATTCCCACGGACTTACGTCCATACAAAAACCACCATAAACCTCAAGGGCTTATGGTGACTTTTGTGGCATCGCCAAGGGGAATCGAACCCCTGTTACCAGGATGAAAACCTGGCGTCCTAACCACTAGACGATGGCGACTCTGCGTCGTCGGTGACGGCGCATGTTCCATTTCTTTCTTCGTTTTACTACGAAAGAAACTTCACTTGCTTTGTAACCTCCGACTTTTCCCCAAAAAATCTTCACTTCGTTCCGTTTTTTCGGGGGCCCCTTTGCTTTTGCAAGTAAAAGAGATAGTCTATATACCTAAAGAGCCAGCGAATTCTATCGAAAATTTTATATGTGTCAAAATTTTTTTGATTGATCATTCGGCTTTGTTACGGGATAATACAAGAGATGTCTCACGGAAAAATACTTTTAAATGCGTCAGCGCAGTTCATTGGGAAAATCCTCACAGTGATAGCGAGCTTTATTATTGTGAAGTTGGTGACCTCTGTGGGAGCTGACTTCTATGGGAAATATGTGACAGCGTACGAATTTTTGGCATTTTTTGGGGTGTTGGCGGATGCCGGACTTTTTGCCATTGCCGTCCGGGATATGAGTAAGAAGGCACGAGAAAATGAATTTGTACTTGGAAATATCCTTTCGTTACGGTTGATTTTAGTCATAACGGTCGTCTTGTTAGCGGGAGTTATTGCTCAGGTCGTGCCGAATTATTCTCCGGAAGTTCGAGCGGGGATCTGGATTACGGCGATTTCTATGGGATTGACGATCATTGCGGGAACGCTTTCCAGTGTCTTGCAGGCACGGATGAAGATCCAAAAATTTTCTGCGGCTCTCGTGGTAGGAAAAATTCTTTTAGCGGGATTGATCTACTACATTATTACAAATGCAGAATTATTTGGTGGAGCCGGAAATAGATTGCTCTTCCCACTTTTGTGGGCCGGGGTGGCTTCGAATGTTTTATTTTGTGGACTCGTTATCTTTTTCGTTCGTCGAGAAATCAGGATTCGATTGCAGTGGCATTGGGAATATATAAGAAACACTCTTCGGGTGTCGCTTCCGTATGGTTTGGCGTTGATTCTGCAAACACTCTATTTGCGATTGGATATTTTGTTGATTTCCTTTTTGCTCGGAGAAATTGCGGTTGGGGTTTATGGGGTTGCCGCGCGGATATTAGAAAGCACATTGGTTCTCGGTGTTTTCTTTGGACAAGCGGTGTTACCAAAGATTTCTTCCGAAGAATCTGATCACGAAAAAGTTACTCAAACACTTTCCTGGGGAGCCGAAAAATTGGTCTTGGTATCTTTACCACTGATTATTGGAGTGACGGCATTTGCACCGGATATTGTGAAGATCTTGAGTTCGGGAGAATTCCTCTCCACGGCGACGGAATGGAAATCAGACATGATGATGCGGATATTGATTCCGACGGTCTTTTTTGCCTTTCTCAATCAGCTATTTACTTTCACCTTGGTCGCAAAGAACCGACAGAATTTCCTGCTTATCGTGAATGGAACGGCACTTGGGTTGAACGCGATTTTGAACCTCTATTTTCTCCCTCGATATGGGATTACCGCTGCGGCGTTGACGACGGTATTTTGTGAAATTGTGGCATTTATTCTTTTGGCTCGAGAAGTATGGAAACATTTTCATCTTCATTTTTCATCCAGAAATCTTTTGATCTTGCTGATAGCAAACGGATTGATGTTGATTGAAATTTATTTGACCCCCCTAGGTGAAAATTTTATACTCGCCGCCGCTGTTTGCGGTCTGACGTATGTTGGTATAGTGGGGATCTTCTGGAGAAGATTTTTCGCTACCAAAACCTTTCCTCAGATGGAAGGACAAACCATGATTGAAGACCTAGAATAGCACCCTAAAAAAGGGGCCCCCGGAAAATCGGAATGAAATGAAGATTTTGTGGGGAGAGGAGGAGGTTGCGAAGTGCTGGGAGCTTTCTGTGAAGCAGAAAACGGAAGACACGCAGCCACCGACGACGAGACGGAGAGTTGCCAGAGCGGTCGAATGGGGCACCCTGCTAAGGTGTTGTATCCTCACGGGTACCGAGGGTTCGAATCCCTCACTCTCCGCCAGCCTGCGCCAAGGCTTCGGCTGGCAGGCCAGGAGATAAACACGATGTTCTCAAAGAGAATATGGTGTTTTTCTCGTAGAGAAGGGGATTTGGACCCTTGGGTTCGCGTCGTAGCGGAGCGGAGACCACGTAAAACAAAAGACAGAAGTGAGAAGTAATCCCTCACTCTCCGCCTCACTTTTTATTTTTGAAACTTTCTCCATTCACTTGCCGTTTTGAGAGTTGATATTACAATCACTCTACCTCCTAACAAAAACAAAAATGGATATTTCAAAGTTGAACCAGATTAAAACCTCACAGCTTCTGAAGGCAGCGGGACTTTTAATTTTAGCCGTTGTCGTATTGGTCGTCCTCTTCCGACTTGTGGTCTCAACCGTAAATATGAATGGCCGATATGGATCTATGACTCAGAGTGTTTCCTACAAAGGAATGGCTCCGGCTATGGATTATGATATGGCAGAAGAATCTGCCTACGGACTTTCTACTCGGAATATCATGCCGGTTCCAGATGAGCCGACTATGGGAGATGATGCAGAAGATTTTGAGATCACAGAATACAATGCGTCTATCGAAACACGACATCTCAAAGATGCGTGTGTAAAGGTGGCTGGCTTGAAGGCAAAAGACTATGTGATTTTTGAGAATTCAAATTCATATGATCGAGGATGTAATTATTACTTCAAAGTAAAACGAGAAAATGTGGATGAAATTTTAGCGTTTATCAAGCAAATGGATCCACGAGACTTCTCAGAAAACACACGAACGATTAAAGCCTTGGTGGATGATTACACAAGTGAAGCGGATATTCTTCAAAAGAAATTGGACTCTCTCGATGCAACACTTGAAAAAGCGATCACGGCGTATGATGAGGTAACAGAACTCGCAACTCGAGTGGAAAATGCAGAAAGTTTGGCAAAGATTATTGATAGCAAGGTAAATGTGATCGAACGACTGACGCAAGAACGGATTAACATTAATGCACAACTCGAACGAATCAGTCGATCAAAAGCACAGCAACTCGATCGACTTGAATATACTTATTTCCGGGTGAATATCACGGAAAACAAATTTGTGGATGGGGAAGCATTGAAAGATTCTTGGAAATACGCGGTCAAAAATTTCGTACGGGATATGAATCAAATTGGTCAAGATCTCACGATTAATTTGGTGAAACTCTTTGCACAGATTTTCTTGTACGGATTGTATGTATTGATCGTTGTGTTTGTGGCGAAATACGGATGGCGATTGGCGAAATACATTTGGAAGAAATAGTTTGTTTTTTTGACTCATGTTTTAAAAAGCTCCGCATTGCGGGGCTTTTTTTGAAATCTCTTGACACATTTTTTTATATCTTTCATAAGAAGTATGTTTATTACCCCCATCTCATGAGTGAACATCCTCGGATTACGTATGGTATTGAAAATGCGGCAAAAGCGGCAGATATTATTAAAAAAGAAGTGAAAAAACGTGGATGGAAACTAAATATAGATGATGGGGTGATTTTGGGTTCTGGATTGGGAGGTTTTGCGAAAAACCATATGAATTATGAAACGGGCTCAGGAATCGAGCCCATTGCCATTTCTTTTGATGAGATTTTCAAAAAATTGGGATTACCGGCAAGTGGTAAAAAAGGGGTCCCAGGACATGCGAAACAAATTTTGGTTGGACCCTTGAACGATGGAGATCCAAATCGATTGGTCTTTGGACAAGCTGGACGAGAACATCCTTACGAGGGAATTGAGTTGGCACGGGCTGTTTTTTGGATCCGAGTGATGCAGGTTTTGGGAGTTCAGAAACTTATCGGATCAAATGCGGCTGGTATTTTGAGCGACAAAACATTAGATATCCCTTCTATTATGTTGCTTCGCAGCGATCAAGATATTACACAGACTTCTCCGGGAGAAGGGCCGAATAATTCTGATGAAGGGCCGAGGTTCCCACACATGGGAAATGTGCATACGGAAGACTTTCGAAAGGAAATCAAACAAACCGCTTCAGAAATAAATGTAGACATAAAAGAAGGGACGTATTTTCGGGTGAAAGGTCCTATTTATGAACGCCCAGAGGATCTTTATCGACTTCGTGCAGATTTAGATAATATCTGGAAATATGGAAAGGAACAAAAAGGAGAAAATCGATTTAGTGGGGAACCGGTTGGAGTCGTGGGGATGTCTTCTACCTATGAGTTGGAGACCGCACAACATGCGAGTCAGTCTTCTCTCTATCCGGCTTTTGCAAAGAAAGCCTACTTAAGTGCCATTACAAACTATGCTGCCGCGATGGGGCCGGAAGGATTTGCCGGAAACTTAAGTCATGATGAGGTAAAGGGAAATGCTGCCAAAGTAGAGAAGGATTTTGGACGTCTGGTGGCAGAGATGCTGAAAAAATAGAACCGGAAAAACATTCCCCTCAAATCAAAATCCATTACAATACGATCGATGGAACTAGAAACAATCATCGGTCTCGAGATTCACGTACAGCTCAATACCAAATCAAAACTCTGGTGTGATTGTGATAATGATGCCTTCGGCGCGGAGCCAAATACGCGAGTGTGTCCGGTATGTATGGGATTCCCCGGGATGTTGCCGGTGCTCAATGAATCAGCTCTCGAAAAAGTATCTCGCGGAGCCGCGGCATTGGGATGTAAGATTCAAGAATTTTCAAAGTTTGATCGAAAAAATTATTTCTATCCAGATCTCCCGACGGGATATCAGATTTCACAGTTTGATCGACCGATTTCTTTGTATGGAAGTGTAGAGATCTTTGTTCCGGAAGTAGACGAACACGGGAATAATTCTGGTGGATACAAAAAAACGATCGGGGTGACACGCGTTCATCTCGAAAATGATGCAGGGAAACTAACGCATGTAGCAGATGGATCTTTGGTGGATTTTAACCGGGCAGGGAGTCCATTGGCAGAGATTGTGAGTGAACCAGAGCTGCGTTCTCCTGCAGAAGCCGAAGCCTATGCGCGGGAGATTCAGAAGATTGTACGATTTGTCGATGCGTCGGATGCCGATATGGAGAAGGGGATGATGCGATTTGATGCGTCTGTGTCTCTTCGACCGAAAGGAGATGACAAGCTCTATGCACGAGCCGAGATCAAAAATTTAAATTCATTTGCGGCGTTGACCAAAGCGATTGCGTATGAAGTGGAACGACAAAAAAAATTGTGGGAAGCGGGGACTCCGCAGGACAAAGAATGTACTGTCGGATGGCGAGAAGAAAAGGGGATTACGGAGCTAATGCGAATGAAGGAATCCTCAGATGATTATCGATATTTCCCAGAGCCGGATTTGCCGCCGATCACTTTCACAGAAAAAGAAATTGAAGACATTGAAAAAACAATTCCAGAACTTCCACTGGCAAAATTTTTCCGATATCGAGAGGATTTTAAATTGTCTGAGGACGATGCACGAACATTGTCTGACGATCCTAAGTTGGCCGAGTTTTTCGAAAAGGCGGTTGATTCTAAGGATGAGCCAAAGAAAATTGCGAATCTTCTTTTATCCGTTGTGTTGGCAGATCCAGATTGGATGAATTCTCAATTAAAAGCTTCAGAATTGGCGGAAGCCGCCTATCTTTGGGGAGAAAATCGGTTGTCTGCGTCAGGAGCCAAGCAAGTCATTGAAGCAGCAATGAAATCAGAAAAGTCTGCAGAAGCTCTCATGAAAGACCTCGGTCTCGAGCAGGTTTCAGATACC
>JBNKLH010000002.1:0-21999 GCA_050292255.1 Candidatus Altimarinota bacterium
ATAATTGTGAAAGGTCCATAACACAAAGTGATAAAAATAAATACGATTGATAAATAACAAAAACCTATTTCTTGCGCAAGCCAATGAGGCACAAAAGTGAAATCCCGAGATCAAACACTTGTTCGATACGGAAGGTTTTGAGGATGATCAGGCTTTCTTCTCCGTGTAAAAACTGGAGGAAAAAGTCGAGTACAAAAAAGAGTAATGTCGTGATAAAGAAGAGCTTTCCGGGAGTACGAGAAAGAAATTTTCGTGAATAAACCACCCATCGCATCAGTCCTACATGAAGGACAAATGCATACAATGTGACCGGATGCACAGGGGCGAGCGTGGCGACTCCAAAGGTTTGGTATTGAACTCCCCAGGGCAGAGATGTCGGGGTCCCATAAACCGCTCCTGTCAAAAAACCAGAGAGATCAATCAGTACAATGGCAATAAGAAAAGATCCCACAGCCGTATCCGCCCAACGCCAGATATTAAACTTATGTACCTTTAAGTCCCATACTGCCGTAATCGCTCCTCCAATAAAGGCTCCAAAAAAGTCTATTTCCCCATCCCAGAAAGTGAAAAAGGAAAACCATCCATTTCGTACGACAATCTCCGGATGCAAAAGAATGACCACTAAACGACCAATGAGAACACCCCCTACCACCCATCGCCAGAAGTGGTGTAAAAAGAAGTCTACCGAAAGGTTATTTTTTTGTACTTGTTTGTAAAAATGCCAAGCCGCAATCAAAAAAGCAAGAGCTACAAAAATCCCGTGAATCTTGAATGCAAAATAACCAAAGTTGAGTTGAGAAAAGTTCATGTGTTTGCAGATCTACTTGTAGCTGAAATTCACTATCTCGTCCAACTAAAAATCGCGTGGAACTCAAAAATAAATAGCAAAATCAAGACAGCGGTTACTCCCATAAATATTCCCCTTTTGGTCCAAGTGCTTTTTTCTCTTCCGAAGGCGAGTGGGACAAAGGCAAATGAAATGATTCCAGAGATCCCGGTGAGGAACCAAAGAGTTGAAGAGTTGAAGAAGAATAAAATCCCGGCTTCGTTGTCTCCAAACATTCGGAATGAATTGATAACCCAAAAGGCAACGCAGAGTCCAAAAAGTGCCGCAGCGGTCCAATAAAAGGTCAGTCCTAATTGGCTCGGTAGATCGATTTTAACCACGGTTTTCGCGATTGCTTTGGTATCAAGACCACTCAGATCAAAAGAGATGTTTTGAAGTCCCTCGGTTAGTTTTTGTGAAAACTGCTGAGAGGTTTTCGTGATGGCTTCTTTTTGTGTGGCGAGCCTTTGACGTTGTTCTTCGGATAATTTTTCCTGATCCAAAAAGAGGGCATCGTCATTTAGTTCTTTAAGGATTTTATCGGTTAACTTTTTCAAATGGTCAATAGCATTTGATCGTCGTAATCGGGAGAGTAAATTCACCCGTTCCATAATCTCCCGTCGCTTTTCCGGATTGAGAAACTCTTTTGACATCTCAATCTTTGCGGTCACTTCTTGAACGATTTCACCGATTCTTTCTTGATAAAAAGCAATCTCCGCTAGGTCTTTATCACTTAATTTTACCCCACCTTCTTCTGCTTCTTTTTTGTTTTCAGCCGGGGTTTTAGAGATTCCCTTTTTTGTTTCTTCCTGATATCGAGCTTCCCATGATGGATCGATAACCATATTCTTTTTCCCCTCTTCTCCCAGAGATTGAACTCGCATCGCAAAGTCCGTTTTTAGCTTTTTGTATGCTTGGTAACCATCTTCTGCCTCGATCGCTCCTCGGGACATTTTCCCTTCTGAATCAAATCCAACGAACACAAATCGTTTCATTCCTTCGGCGATTTGTTGCTTGCTGGCGTCGTATAACTCAATAGAAAGGACGGCGAGTCCTTTGGCTTTCAGACTTTCTCTTGCAACTTCTTCACTGGCCGCGGAAACGGATCCCGAAACTTTCTTACCGGATTCATCGACGGCCTGGAAATAATACTGTTGCATGTGTGTTTTATATTTTGGAGAAAAAGCTCAATGGAACTTTAACTATTATCTTGTTCGATCATAGCACCCAATAGGTCTCGGAACAATGGGTGTGGTCGCCATGGACGAGACTTGAGCTCTGGATGAAACTGAGACGCTACCATAAAAGGATGATCTGTGATTTCTACCATCTCTACCAATTCATGATCGGGAGAGATTCCAGAGATTTTAAATCCTTTTTCTTCGAACTCATCTCGATATGCATTATTAAACTCATATCGGTGTCGATGTCGTTCGGAGATTTTATCTGTTCCATAAATTTTTTCGGCTTTTGTGCCAGGCTTTAGGATAGCTGGATAGGCTCCAAGTCGCATCGTTCCTCCTTTTTTTCGGATTGTTCGTTGTTCTGGAATGAAGTGAATCACGTGGTTTTTTGATTTTCCTTCTTCATCAAACTCTTCACTGGTTGCATCTTTGATCCTGAGTACATGTCGGGCAAATTCGATCGCCATGATCTGAGATCCTAGGCAGAGCCCAAGATACGGTTTGTTATGTTCCCGACAGTATTTAGCCACTTGGATTTTTCCTTCGATTCCTCGATTTCCAAATCCTCCTGGAACGACAACCCCTGCGACAGATTTTAGTTTTGCGACTTCTTCTGGATCGTTTTCTTCAATTTTTTCGGTATCAATCCATTCAATATTTACTTTTCGTCCGTGGTGGTATCCGGCGGATTTTGCTGCCTCGATCACAGATAGGTATGCATCGTCCAATTCATTATATTTCCCAGCCAATCCAACGGTGATTTCTCGTTTTGTTCGTTTAATCTTTTGAACCCCTTCTTCCCATTCCTCAAGGTTAAACTTAAGCCCATCGAGTCCAAGTTTTTGAGCGAGTGTCTTTCCAAGTCCAAACTTTTCATATCGGAGCGGTACTTCGTAGATAGAGCTCACTGTTTCAGAGGGGATTACACATTCTTCTTCTACATCACAGAAGTACGCAATTTTTTTCAAAATTTTCTTTGGAATTCGAACATCTGATCGCGCAAAGATGAAGTCTGGTTGGACTCCGAGAGACCGCAATGTTCGAACGGAAAGTTGGGTGGGTTTGGTTTTCAACTCTCCGCTCGCTTGTAAATACGGTAACAATGTAAGGTGCATGGAGATCAGGTTATCTCCGTGTTTTCGTTTCATTTGTCGTAAAACCTCGATAAAAGGTTCTCCTTCAATATCTCCAACGGTTCCTCCGATCTCTACCACGAGAACGTCTGTTTCCATTTTCTTGGCCGCGAGTTCGACCTTTTCCATAATTTTCCCGGTAATGTGTGGTACGACTTGGATCGTCCCCCCGAGATACTTCCCTTCTCGTTCTGCTGCCAATACTTCAGAATAAATCTTTCCGGTCGTGATAGAACAGAATTTTTGTAATGGGGTATCAATAAATCGTTCGTAGTGACCGAGATCGAGATCTGTCTCGGCTCCATCATCCAATACAAACACTTCTCCGTGTTGGAATGGACTCATGGTTCCTGGATCCACATTCAAATACGGATCGAGTTTCATGACTGCAACTTTCAATCCTGCGGATTTGAGAATAGCAGCGGTAGAACTTGCTACGATTCCTTTTCCCAAACTAGAACACACTCCCCCGGTTACGAATATAAATTTTGAATCCATCAGGAGAAATTTTAAGGGGGATCGAGAGGAAGTGCAATGAAAATTTTGGGTTTTCCTCTTGTCATGACGGAAGGTATTTTGCATGTTACTAAATATAAATCCCCCTTTCACAAGGGGGACTCGTAAAAACCTCCCTTGAGAAAGGGAGGTGTCCAAAGGACGGAGGGATTTCTTTTTAATTATCGTCGCTCATACAGAGAGAGGAGCGATTTTTCAAAACGGGGCTTAAAAAAGCTCTCTTGGGTTTCTTTTGGTTTTATTGGTTCGGTGTTTTCTTGGGCGAGGACTGTTTCTACGGATTCGATTGCAAAGGAATATTTACTCAAAGCAAGCCCTCCTGCAATGAGAGGCCCTTTGGTTATGCATTCTTCGATAAATTTTCTTCGGTCCATATTTAAAGGGTTTGTAACGATTCAATATTTATCTACTGTTTTAATAAACAAATGTCTAGTGAGTCTTTTGTTTCAAGGATCGGACGAAGGGCTATTTCTGCCTTTGGAACTACGACAAACACGCCATCGCGGGTTTCTTGCTTTACTTGTTGGATTTCGATCGGATGATTGTTGACGAGCAATAAAGAGACCAGTCCCGCAATTGTAATGACTTTAAGGATAAGTTTATGAGGAATGACTTTTTCTTTGAGTTCGTGGGTGAGATGAGAAAAGCCTTCTGAAATCAATTTCATATCTTTATATCTTAAACCAATCCCCCACCGGGCATCCCCAATCCTAAATGCGTCCATGCGGTATCTGTCGCGGTTCGTCCACGAGGCGTTTTTTGGATCAATCCTTCTCGGATGAGGAATGGCTCGATCATTTCTTCGATCGTTCGCTCTTCCTCCCCTATCGCAGCGGCTAATGTTGAAAGTCCAGCAGGTCCTCCTGAGAATTTCTCACATAAGCTTCGGAGGTATTCTTGGTCGGATCGGTCAAGACCTTTTGAGTCGACGGATAAATTTTGCAACGAATCATCTACCACTGCCATCGTAATGACACCGGAATGTTCGATCTCTGCAAAGTCTCGTACTCGACGCAGAAGTCTATTGGCGATCCGTGGTGTCCGTCGGGCGCTATGTGCTAATTTCTGGGCCGCGTCGGAATGAATTTCAATCTCTAAAATATCAGCAGAACGCTGAATGATCTGCTGGATTTCATCGGGTTCATAAAAACGAAGTTTCTCCACATGTCCAAATCGATCCCGAAGCGGGTTTGACAATTGAGAAGCTAAAGTAGTTGCTCCGAGCAAAGTAAACCGCGGCACGTCTATTCGCATGGTTCGTGCGCTAGGCCCTTTCCCCACCACGAGATCAATCGCGAAGTCCTCCATCGCAGTATAAAGAATCTCTTCTACCGGTTGTCGGAGACGATGGATTTCATCGATAAAGAGGAAATCGTTTTCTTTTAAGTTACTGAGGATTGCGGCGACATCTCCTGGCTTTTCAAGCGCTGGTCCAGATGTGATCCGAAGGTTTGCGCCCATTTCTGCGGCGAGGATATTAGCCAATGTCGTTTTTCCTAATCCCGGAGGACCATAAAATAAAGCATGATCGAGTGTATCTCCCCTCTTCTTGGCCGCCTGCACAAACACTTTCATATTGCGCTTTACTTCACTTTGTCCTATGTAGTTGTCAAAGTCTTTCGGCCGTAATGACAATTCAAATGCATCGTTTGAGTCTAACCCAGACGAATTGACCACTGACTGTGCCTTTTGTGTGTTTTGATTGCCTCCTGTTTCTTCTATAATCATCGACAAAATTTTGGCAGATTTTGTAATATTTGGGAAATGAATCTCTTTTTTAGCGGAAAAACTTGCATCATCCGCTTGTTTTCGTACAATCCGCTCGGCTTTGCATCCTGCATCCGTAGGACGCCTTTCTATTTCTTAAGTCCATAAAGCCATGAATAAATACGAGATAATGGCCATCATCTCCAACGCTATGACAGCGAAAGAGGCCGAAGCACAAGTCAAATCATCTTTGACAGACCGTATCGCGGAACTCGGAGGGAAAGTAACCTTCGAAGATTTTTGGGGGGAACGAGGGTTCGCCTACAAAATTGACGGAGAAAAATGGGGATACTATGTAGTGCTCCAATTTGAAATGTCAGCAGAAAATACAGCGACATTCCGACGTGAGTTGAACATCGACACAAAAGTGGTTCGATCGTTGATCACAGCAGTAGACAAAAACGCTCCGGCGCCAAAAACATACGCTGATATGCAAAAAGAAGCGGCTAAATTGGCAAAGAAGGAAGAAAAACCTGCTGAAGAAAAAGCAGAAACTCCTAAAAAAGCTCCTGCCAAAAAAGAAGAAGCACCAAAGAAAGATGACGTTGATAAGAAAATCGACGCAATTTTTGATGCGGAGCTTGATTAATATTGATTTATTCCTTTTAAAACTTATTTGCCATGACAACTATTCGACCAAAAAAGTTTATCTGCCCATTCTGTAAATTAGATGTAAAACACATCGATTACAAAGAGGCTGGTGTGCTTTCAAAATACATCACATACTACCGATCTATTCAAAGCCGATTCCACACTGGAGTCTGCTTGAAACACCAAAAACAACTCGCAAAAGCGGTTAAGAACGCACGAGTTATTGGATTGCTTCCATTCGTTCGATACGACAAGTAATTCCAACCTAAAGATTGAAATAAAGAAGTAGAGGTGAAAGCCTCTGCTTTTTTTATAGAATACTCACCGGATCGATATCCACTTTTAGTACTCCAAAGAGCTTGGTTGCTTGCTGGATAAAACCTTGTATTTCTTCTCGTTTTGGAGCTTTGATCACGACATGGAAGTGGTATTTCCCATGGGATTTTGGGAAAAAGGCGGGCGCAAAATGGACAGAATATTCATCAGACAATGGGTTTAAACCCGTTGCCTCTTTCACAATCTTTTTCATTCGTTCATAAAATCGTTTGGCGTCAGAAAAGGCGAGTCCTTTGTCCCGATGACTAAAGGTGATTTTTGCCATATGAGAAAAGGGCGGGCTGAGTGTTTCTTCTCGGTTTTTCCGTGTCCATTCAATAAATCCTTCTGTGTCATGACGCTGTACATATTTGAAAATCTCCTCTTCTGGGTGATAGCTTTGGATAATAATCTTTCCTCGATTTTTTCGTCGCCCCGCTCGTCCGGATACTTGGGTGAGGAGCTGGAAAACGCGTTCTTCGGCACGAAAATCCGGGAGAGAAAGTCCAATATCTGCTTGGAGCACTCCGACTAACTCTACGTCATCAAAGTCGAGCCCTTTTGCGATCATCTGTGTCCCGAGGAGGATGTCAGCTTCTTTGTTATGAAATCGTTCAAGCAGTGCTTCAAAGTCATATCGCCCGGTGACGGTATCGGCATCTGCACGCAGGACACGGATATGTGGAAGGTTTTCTTGGAAGTATTGCTCGATCTTCTGAGTCCCCCACCCACGGAATTCAAAATCTTTTGCCTCACATCCAGGACATTTCTCCGGTGGAAATTCAAGATGTCCACAGACGTGACAGAGAAACTTCTCGTTCCCATTCGCTTTGTGAAGCTTCATCGGCGCATCGCAATCCGGACAGAGAAATTTATCTCCACAGACTTTACAAATCGTTGATCCAGAAAATCCCCGGCGGTTGAGAAAGAATACTGCTTGCTTGCCTCGTTTTTTCATCTTCTCAATTTCTTCGATCAAGAGTTCAGAGAGTGGCGTATAATTTCCTTTTTTGATCTCGTTTTTGAGATCCACCATTTGGATGAGTGGAAGTGGCGTTTCGTGTACACGAGTCAATAACTTTACGAGTTTATATTCTCCTTGATCACATTTATAAAAGCTTTTTAAGCGTGGTGTCGCAGATCCAAATATCACTCGGGCGTCATATTTTCCTGCAATCTTTTCCACCAAATCATGCGTCCAGACACGTGGAGAAAACTCACTTTTAAAGGTCCATTCGTGTTCCTCATCCAGGATGATGAGTTTTGGATTCTTCATGGGAACAAATGCGGCACTTCGGGCTCCGACCAAAATATTGGCCTCTCCGGTTTGCACGCGTTTCCATTCTTGGATCTTTTCTCCGGCGGCCATGTTTGAATGCCACACGGCGATCCGATCTCCAAACATTGCTCGAAATTCGGCAATGAGTTGTGAGGTGAGGGCAATCTCTGGCAGGAGAAACAAAACCTGTCCCCCATCATGCGTCGCAAAAACTTCTTCGGCTACTTTCTTATAAATCTCGGTTTTTCCGCTTCCGGTGACTCCGAAGAGAACCGTTGGACGAACATCCGACATAATTTCTTGAAATGCTGTTTGCTGGAGTTCTGTCAGGTTGTGATTTCGACGTTTTATCTTTTCGATCTTCATGCCGGGCAATAGATCGCCTTCTGTTTTAGTAATAATTTCTTTTTCGAGTAATCCCCTGAGTGTTGCCAAACCAATCCCCTCTTCTCGAAGCTCGGATTCAAGTATTTGTCCTCCGTTGTTCTGGAGGAGTTCAATGACTTGCTTTTGTTTTGTTCCACGGAGCGGAGCTTCGCTGTCTTTTAGATGAATTGTAATTTCTCGTTTCTCCGGGTTTCTATTGAGGAAAAATCCTTCGGGGATCATCAGTCCCATAACCTTCTCAAAAGAAGCAATCGTCTCTTTTGCTACTTCTCGGGCAATGTCGAGATATTGTGGAGGGAGAAAATAAGTATCTAAAACTTCCAGCACTTTTTGGGTTTTGAAGTCGGGTTTTTCAGTCGTAATATGAGTAACAATCCCAATTCTCTTTCGTCCCCGAAATGTCACCACTACCCGAGATCCCACGCATACGTCCATCCCCGCGGGAACTTCCCACGTAAAGATTCCTTTGAGACCACGAAGAAAAATCTCGGCAAATTGCATCGACGACATAGTAGCGTTTTGAGATAAAAAGTCATCTTTGGATGTGCGTGACAAATTCTCTTTTTTCTGCCATAATGACCTCGAAATGAAAGAACGAACCCTTCAGATTCTTGCCGCCCTGATCCAGGACTTTGTGGAGACTGCGAGTCCGGTAGCATCAAAGAAACTTTTGATGTCTGGAGATTTTGATATTTCTTCTGCGACGATCCGAAATGAGTTTGCGTTGTTGGAGGAAGTTGGATTGATCCGCTCTCCTCATGTATCTGCGGGGAAAGTTCCGACGGAAAAAGGATATCGATTCTTTGTGGATGAATTGATGGGTGATGATGAAAAGCTTGTCCAAGAGCTTCAAAATGCCTTTAAAAACCATTTGGAAAGATACCAATTAGAAAAAACAAAAGAGTCTATCTCGGATGCTTTGCGGATTATGTCTCAGCTGTCTGGGAATGTGGCTTTTGCGAGTATTAATAATGACCGTACATTTTATATCGGACTTTCGAATGTGCTTCGGGCGCCCGAGTTTATGGCGAACCCAGAAAAAGCCGCTCAAGTGATTGAAGTCCTCGAAGGACGAGAACGATTCCAATCTATGCTTCGACAATTGGATTTATCCGCCGGCGATGTGAAAGTCTTCATTGGGAACGAAAACATGCTCGAAGAAGTAAACAGTTGTGCTATGATCGTGGCTCCATTTGAGACAAAAGGGGCAGAGGGATATATGGGGATTCTTGGACCGATGCGGATGAAATATGGATTTAATAGAGCGTTGGTACAAAACGTCTTGGAGATGCTATGATTGGGGCTCCTTTTAGTTTAAGTAAATTTTAAACATGGGAAAAAGAATAGATACGAGCAAGCCGTTTAAAGTGGAAGCTCATGCCACTATAACGACTCTAACAAAAGAGCTCGTTTTTTTGACTATCGGCGAAACATCTCAACCGTTCAATCGAGACCCTATGTTTCTAGAACATGAACCTCTATCAGTTGGACAAAGAGTGAAGATTATAATGGAAGCAAAGCCGGGAACTTTTTCGATTACAATTGCGGATTAAAATAAGAATTTTTTGGGGCTCTATATTTCAGGATGACAAAGAAAAAGACCTCCCCAGAAATCAAGGAAGGTCTTTTGTGGTGTTCACCCCTTTTTACAAGGAAGGATTATCGAATAAATCCACGTAGTGTTGTGTTTGTAACCGGTACTGTGACTGGCACAACTGGTTTTACCAAGAATACTGGAGAGTCTTCAGACATTCGAAGGTACGAGTTGTATTTTACAACTGGTCGAGCAAATGTTTCTTCGTAAACAAATTTTTGTTTTCGGTAGTTTTTCCCTCGGCTTACGACTTCGTCCGCAAAGTTATCTTCGTCGATCAAACTTTCTGGCATAGTTCCATTTGGGTTTACCGCTACTTCTACTCGGTATGCTCCGAGCAAGTCCATTCCCAAGTCGTCAGTTCGAACCGCAGGAGTTTCTGCGCATTCGTTTTCGCTCAAGAGAGATCCTCGAATAACAACTGTTTTTGAGTTTCCGTTGGCTGTGAAAGTCACAGGCACTCGTCCCATAAATTCAGTGTTTCCTCCGTTATTACAGATTTGTGCTTTTACAACGTTCCAAGCGTTTCCCGCTTTTTCAAGCCAGATACCTGATACTTTGTAGTTTGGCAATTCTCCGAATGCCGCTCCAGTCATGATGTCTTTGTTTGCAATCGCGTAAGACATTTTTTCTGCTACTTTCACGAAAGGAACTCGTGTGTTGAAGTAACGTCGGTATCGGAAAGGTCGATCTAATTGGATATCAGCAATATTTGCTGGATTTTCTGTTACAGAAATGTTTGCTGTTGTAACAGGAGTAAAGATTGTAGTAGCCAATGCTGATGATCCAAACAATGCTACTGCCGAAGCCAAAACTACAAATACTTTTTTCATTCTAAGGGTGAGTTAAAAGTTTCGTGATTCTTTTATACGAAAATTTACATTTTGTCAATAATATTTTTTATGCTATATATTTTGTAGTAATTTTTTTCTAACTTTCATTCATGGCAGGTTCATTAAAGAAGTCGAAACAAGTACTAGAAGAAATCCTATATCTTGGAGGAGGAACTTCAGAAAATGCAGAATTAGTGGAGGTTGTAAAATCAATGGAACGCGTAGATGAAATATTGAAAAAGAAAGTTTTTACGGACGATGATATAAAAAAGAAGAAAGAAGGTATTGTGAATTTGACGAAACAAATAACCGAGACAGCTAAAAATAATGAGAAAGGTCCGCATTCAAAAAAATGGCGTTTCTTGGGAAGAGAATTCACCATTGGCGAGGGAGGTTTAAAGGTTCGCTTTTTAGATGAAACTGATATATGATTTCTCTGACCCCATGGTCCCAAACCGTGTAATGAATGACAACCGAAGTAATTAAAAATGCCCCGCTCAAAAACCACACCTACTTTGGGATTGGTGGGCCCGCGCATGAGTTGATTAAGACAGATGATATTCCGACATTGAGTGAACTCTGGGCCGAATCGAATGCGCAGTCAATCCCCTCTTTTGTCTTTGGAGGCGGATCGAATTTAGTTTTTGCCGATAAAGGATTTTCTGGTCGTGCGTTTCTCTTTACCAGTGAAAAGATCGATTGGCGAGGTAATATTTGTATCGTTGAAACCGGGAAAAAATGGCAGCCGTTTATGGAAGAAATTGCTTCACAAGGATTTTCTGATTTCGAAAAACTCAGTGGGATCCCAGGAACTGTTGGCGGCGCAGTACGCGGAAATGCAGGGGCTTTTGGGAGTGAGACGCAGGATGCTTTGAAATCAGTAGATTATATTGATGAGTATGGAAATCTCCAGACGCTAAAAAAAGAACAATGCGAGTTTGCTTATCGAGAATCTCTGTTTAAACGTCATCCGGAATGGTTCATTGTACGAGCCGTATTTGAGTTTACAAAATCAGATACCCCAGAAGAGGTTTTGAAACGAGTGAAAGACCTTTTCACAGAACGATACCAGAAATATCCACCAGGACGATCGGGCGGGAGTTTTTTCAAAAACCCAAAACCGGGAGAGATTTTTGCGGGAAAATTATTGGAAGATTCTGGGGCAAAAGGAGACCGGATCGGCGATGCTCAGATCTCAGAAATTCATGCGAATTTCTTGCTCAATAAAGGGAATGCAACTCAAAAAGATATCTTAGAATTAGCCCAAAAATGGAAAGGGATTGTGAAAGAAAAATTTGATGTAGAGCTCGAACCAGAAGTCATGCTCGTCGATGAGTATGGAAAAAAAGTAGAGGTCTAACTTGAATAATCCTCGTTTTTTTCTAGGCTGGTATACGATGCAAAACTCAGGAATCCAGATCGAAGATCCCATACCCGCTGATGCCGCGGAAATCTTTTTTGTCCAAAGACAGACGTGGCACGAATCCTACATCGACCGAATGTCTCATGAGGAGATTGAACATCGGTTTGTAGACTCTCCAGACCGAATTGAAAAGATCAAAGAAGCGATCGAGTCAGATGATCGGAAGTTTTTTATTGCGCGTGATGAAGGGAAAATCATTGGTTTTATTTCCCTCACCAAAACGCCCAAAAATGAGATCAAGACGTTTTATGTACTTGAGAATTATCAAGGACAGGGTTTGGGAAAAAAGTTAATGACCAGAGCTCTCGAGTGGTTTGGAGATGAGGAGGTCATACTTGAAACAAGCTCTCCGGATGCGCAGAGATTTTATGAACGATTTGGTTTTGAGGTACAGGGAAAACCCGAAGAACGAAAGGGATTTGATACGATGCAAACGTTGGTACGAAAGGCTCGCTAAAGCACCGCTCTTGGTTGCAACTTCCCACAGATAATCTCCCCTACTCCGATGGATTTTCCTCCGACGAGGATAAGGATTTTTTCTCCATTTACTCCCGGAAATGGAAACGCTCGTCCAGAGATAAAGTCCTGCACTCTTCCGGTTGGGATTTCTTGCTGAGGGACATTTGTGAGGATAAACTTGGGATCGATCGGTCCAGAGATCAGTTCTAACGGGACGGCATCCTCAACGGAAATATCTTCAATCTTGGTTCTTCGTAGCTCTTGGCACATTCCTCCTCCTGCGAGTTCTTTTCCGAGGTCTCGGGCAAAGCTCCGCACATAAAATCCCGCGGCCACCGTGAGTTCTATTTCAATTTCGGGGAAATTATAGTTGAGGATTTTTGTTTCAAATATTTCAGTCTCTCTGGGTTTCATTTCCACTTTCTCCCCTTTCCTTGCCATATCACATGCCTTTTTCCCATTCATTTTAATGGCAGAATATTGGGGTGGAATTTGTTCTGTCTTTCCGTGGAATTTGGTTTTTAATAGCGTTTGAATGTCCTCGATAGAGACGTGATTAATCACGTCTTTACTCTTTCTGTACAGAAATGACGACCCATCGATACATGTCCTTTATATGGGCTTTTTTCCACATTTCCAAAATAGAATCTGCCGAGAGAGACATATTTCCGATTTCGTCTTCGTTGTTGTCTATCGTAAAGAACGCGTCTTGCTCAAGCAGCCAAGAATCATAAATAAAAAAGGTATCTCCTTCATATCCGTAGAGTGTGATGTAGTGCGGGAGATCGTTTTTTTCTACCAACAAAATTTGTGGGTGTCCTTTAGCGAGTTGTGATTTCAAGTATTTAATCTTTTCTTCGTCTGTAAACCATTTAGTCGTTCGGATTTTTGCCGTGAGACCTTCGTGACTCCGGATAACCTTCGCAAGGGTTTCGGGTAAAACGCCTTTGTTTTTAAATTTTCGGAGTCCAATGGTTTTTATAAGGTCCTGTGGGGTCGTTTTTCGTTGACTGAGGGTGTTTATCGCCGCGGATATATTAAAGGCCCCACAGTCAAACGGAGTCTGTCTGAGGAGTTCTTTTTGTTCGATCGGAATTCGTGCGTTTACCTGCTCCTGAAAATTTTTGGATGGAGACAGGAAAGGAAATGGAAGGACTCCATAAAATAGACGCACAGAGAGGAGTGCTATGAGTACAAAGAGGACAAACCAGAAAAGAATTTTTTTCCCGATATTTGATTTACCCTTAAATGTACGAGGTTTATGAGCGTATCCGTAGGATTGATGCATGTCTAAGTTGTTAGCCTTGAGAGAAGCGTTTTTTTAGTGCAAAAATGCTCGCATTCCGGTCAACACAGTACTAATACCCAATTCATCACATTTTGCAAATACTTCTGCGTCTCGGACAGATCCTCCGGGTTGAATAATGGCACTGATCCCAGCCTCTCCGGCGGCTTCCACGCTATCGGCAAATGGGAAGAATGCGTCGCTCGCAATCACAGCTCCTTTTGCCCGATCTCCGGCTTTTTCAAGAGCAATTTTCATCGCATCGACTCGAGACGTTTGCCCTCCTCCGTGTCCGATGAGCGCTCCGTCTTTGACGACGACGATCGCATTTGATTTCAAAATCTTTACCAATTTCCAAGCGGTTTCAAGGTCGTACCATTCTGCATCAGTTGGTTTTTTGTCTGTCGCGACACCGAGATGTCGGAAGTTTGGCATGTCGATATCGGCATCTTGGACGAGGGTTCCTCCTCGGATCTTTTTGATCGCGAGATCAGCGGTTTGTTCTCCAAAGTTTGGGATTCGCAATACTCGAAGGTTTTTCTTGGTTTTCAATACTTCTAGGGCATCTCTATCAAAGTCTGGTGCGAGCACGATTTCGTTGAAGAAGCTGACGATTTTTTCTGCAACCGCTTTTGTTACCTTTCGATTGAAGCTCAAAATTCCTCCAAAGGCAGACGTTTGGTCTCCTTCAGCCCAGGCCTTATCAAAGGCTTCTTCAAGTGTTTCTCCGACGGCTGCACAACATGGGTTCGCATGTTTGAAGATCGCGGCAAACGGTTTATCAGCTCCCTTTGCATACTCTTGAGAAAAGTTCAGTGCGAGCTCGAGCGCTCCTTGTGCATCTCCGAAGTTGTTGTACGAGAGCGGTTTTCCGTTCAAGATTTCGGCTTTCACGAGGTTCGCTCCTTCGGCAAATGGATCTACGAGCGTCACGGCTTTTTGATGCGGGTTTTCTCCGTATCGGAGTTCCCCATCTTCTGGTGTTTTCTTTGATTCTTCGGCCCAGAATTTTGCGATCAGGAGATCGTAGTGAGCCGTCATTTCAAATACTTTTGTGGCCAATTTCTTTCTGAATTCCACGGGAATATCTCCTTTTTGCAAATAGTTTGCAATAGTTTTGTAATCCGCTGGGTCGACCACGGGTGCACAGAATTCGTAGTTCTTGGCTGCGGCTCGGATCATAGATGGTCCTCCGATGTCGATTTGTTCTACTTTTTCTTCGAAGTCTTTGTCTGGGTTGTAATACGTTGCTTTAAACGGGTAAAGGTTCACGACCACGAGATCGATGTTTTCGATTTTATTTTCTTGACAGAATTTTTGGTGTGCGTCGTTGTTTCGCAAATTCAAAATTCCTCCGAATACTTGCGGAGTAAGAGTTTTGATCCGTCCTTCGAGTCCTTCTGGAAACCCAGTAAACTCTGCAACTTCGATCATATTTTCGATCCCTGCTTCTTGGAGTTTTTTATATGTTCCTCCTGTTGATAAGATTCTATAATCCAGTTTTTGCAATTCTTTTGCAAATTCTACGATACCTGTTTTGTCCGAAACCGAGAGCAATGCATTTTTCATCGCCCGAAGTGTAGCGTTTTTTTTCAAAAACTCCATATCTATTTAGAAGCATTGTCCAAACTTTTTCCTTCTGCTACATTCTGCAGTACATGGAAACCTTTCAAATTATCCTTCTCGTGCTCGTGGTGGCTCTCTTGGGAGCAGTCGCATTTTTGATCTATAAGCTTAATCAGCCAGTATCGGACGAAGAATCAAAACGGTTGTTGGAAGAATTTGCGCGGGATAGAGAGTTACGTTTCCGGGAAAGTGAGGCACTCAAATCAGAGCTTCGAAATACGCAGAAAAGTCTGGAAGAGCAGTTCTTTCGGGTCAACAAAACGGTCGATACGAAGCTGTCCGAGAATGCAAAACACCTCAATGAACGGCTTGATAAATCTGCGAGTGTGATTGGGCATCTCCAAAAAGAACTCGGGAAAATGGGAGAGATCGGCTCAAAGATTGAAAACCTGGACAAGATCCTTCGGGCCCCAAAAGGACGAGGGAGTCTTGGAGAGCAGAGTCTCGAAGAAATCCTGCGATCCGTGTTTCCGCCAAACTTGTGGCAACGACAATTTGAACTCGGGAAAGTCGGGATCGTGGATGCGGCGGTAAAGACGGAAAATGGAGTCATTCCAATTGATGCGAAGTTTCCGCTGCCAGCCTTTGAAGCGCTGGTGAACGCTGAGAACGAGGAAGAACGAACGGCGGCTCAACGAGAATTCCAAAAGAATGTGAAGTCTCGAATTAACGAAGTTGCCAAATATATCCAACCGCAAATGGGGACGATGGATTTTGCGATTCTCTTCCTTCCGAACGAAAATATTTACTACGAAGCGGCGATTCGTTCAGGGGATTTAGTCGAATATTCAAAGACCAAAAAAGTTCTGATCACGGGGCCAAATACGTTGCTCTACGTGCTTCAAGTTTTACTCCAAGCGTACCAAAGTCAGCAGTTTGCCGCGAAAGCGCAGGAAGCCTTGGCACAATTATCAGGGGTTCAAAACCAAGCGCGGAAATTGGATGAAGCGCTTTCTGTCGTGGAGAAACACCTTGGGAATGCCTCTTCAAAACTCGGGGACGTCAAAAACGAAAACCAAAAACTTCAGCAACAAGTTGAAAAAGTGGCGAGCCTCGAAGATGGGATTGAGGCCGAACAAGCACGGTTGATCTAATCCTGCTGGATAAATCCAAAGTCGAAATACGGAGAGAGATTTTTTTGGCGATAGAGGAATTCAACGATTTTTTCTCGTTCTCCTGATTTCCCGACAGAACGGACCTTCGCTTTGTCCGGAGGCATATTTATGTTGGGATTGATCTTGAGAGAGATGTCGACGGGGGCAATATTTTGGAGCGATAGCCAGCATTGTTTTTTGTCTTCGAGACTCGTTTCATTCCAAAATCCTTCTACGGGAGCGTCTTTCGTGAGACGAGGAGTTCCATTCTCATCCCATTCGTAGTCTCCATTTAGCCCCCCAAAAGCCGCCCAGACATTTGCGCCTAATGTTTTACTTCGTCCTGTAATGGCTCTGCTTTGTGGACAAATAATTTTCCAAAGGAGAACATCATTTGGTTCATCGGTTATGATTTCCCATTCGAGTTGAGTGATATCTACCGGTCCAGGATTGGGCGGGATTTGATGTTCGAGTCGCAGCTTGAGCGCGCTTGCATTAGGGATATCGATAATATTATTGGTATCGTTTATTTGGTTAAAAATGCTCAAGGAAGTTTCCGCTCCATCAAGCGTATCCACATCAAATTCTTGTACATTTTCTTGGTGAAGTGTGGGATTACCTTTGAGATCAAGGAGGGCTTTTTCGACTCCGGATTCCGCCGCGAAATACGATCGTTCTGCCCAGAGCAGATCGGCAGAGAATTGGAGCTCAGAGGCTAAGATTCGAACCACTCCGAGACCTACGGTGATGATGAGCCCACACAAAATAAGCGTGATAACGAGCGTGGATCCTTCTTGTTTTTGATCACAAATCCCTCCTAGCCTTCCTTTCTCAAGGGAGGAATTCTTTATTTTGTTTTTGAAGAAATGAAGGAATTTCATCACTGATATAAACGAGAAGAAAGGGTGGTTTGGATTTCGAAATCCTGGAGGTGTATTTTTACGCCTTCTCCCAGACCCACGCGGAGATACACTTGGACGCGCGGTTGGGGATCGAGGCCGCTTGGTTTTTCGGTGGGAGTGACGTTGAAGGCAACCTCTTTGACTTCAAAAACCGGAGAAAACAAAGGTTGTCCATTCATGTTGAGCATCCCGTTTTCATCATCAAATTCAAAATAATCTCCTCCCTGGACACAGAGTTTATGAAGATTATCGGCATAGTTATTACAAGTATCGTAGTCGGTGGAGAATCCTCGTACGCGATCAGAAATTCGGGCCATCGCGAAGTTGATTTCACGTTGGAGTTGGCGAGAAATATCGATTTTTTGCGCGGATCGAGAGAGCGAAACATAGCTCGCCATAACACCTGTGAGCACAAATCCAGAGATAGTGATCGCGATGATAAGCTCAAACAACGTGACTCCTTCCGCTCTTTTTGAGCCGGATAGAAATCTTTGAAGTCGTCGTTTGAAACGCATCATTTCTTTTTCCAGTTGGTGAGGAATTGTGACATAGAGACCTCTTCTCCGCGTTCATTTTTACGCACCTGCCAAAAGGTCGTGCAGGTCATTTTTATGCTTTCCTCAGTGTGTTCAACAATCTTTAATTGTCGGCCAAATTTACTCGAGTTTCCATTTAGCTTTGTGTCCAATTCTACATCGAGTAATTCATCTAATTCCTCTTGTTGAGTACAGTTGGGATCAAATGCGCAATCCCACGGGAGGTATTGTCGCCAGGCAGTATCGCGGGCATTTCGGGCGAGCTCGAGACATTCTTGCGTGAGGTAAGTAGCGGTGATCCGGTCTCGGTTTCGTTCGCTTGCATTCACGGCACTCCAGATGAGACTTGCCGCTCCGGCGAGGAAAAATCCTAGCAAGACAATAGAAATAACCACTTCCATGAGGGCGAATCCTTCAGACTTATTCTTCATCGGCACGATGGGTTATAAGTCCGGAATCTTGATTCAGAATAATCGTTACTTTTTTCCCGATTGGGCTGATGATCGGAAGCTCTTGCGAACTGTCTTCTCGGATATCTCCATAAGGTCGCTCAAAGATCACTCTAAATTGTTCGCTATTTTCTTTGGCAAACTCCATGCCTCCGGGGAGTTCAAATGTTTTGAGGATCGTCAGTATTTCCTCTTCATTATTTTCTGCAGGCTTAATTTCAAATAACTCCACTTCGGAGTTAGAACCTTCTGCTGTCTGTAACCCAAAATGAGCCGGGTGTGATCGGGCGGATGAAAACGCTTTTCCGAGTTCTGTTTCAATCAGCTGTACGGATTCTTTCTGCGCTTGGTTTGCCTGAAATCGTTTGTAGTTTGGCACTCCCACTCCCGCCAAAATCCCAATAATGACAAAGACAATAATGAGCTCCAGCATGGTGAACCCTTCTTTTTTGAGAACACCCCTTGCCCCTCTTAAACTAAGAGGGGGACGTGTATTGCGTCCAAAAGGAATATTCATAAGAAAAAGGGTTTACGCCGCAAAGAGGTCATTCATTTTGAAAATCGGCACCATGATCGCCATGGCCATAAATATAACGGCTCCCGCAACCACAATGATAATGATCGGATCCAGCATGCTGGTGAGATTATTCAATTGTGCGTCGACTTCTCGTTCATATTGCGTAGCGGTTTTTTGTAAAATCTCAGGAATGGCTCCTGTTTTTTCTCCGATCTCCACTACTTCGGCTAATATTGGGTCGAAATGCGAATTGTTTGCAAATCCTTCGTGAAGCTGTTTTCCCCCGCGGATGGCGGTTTCTACTTGAAAGATCCCTTCGCCGATAACCGCATTGGGCATGATCTCACTGAGGACTCGCAGGGCTTTGTTCACCGGGATCCCAGACTTCATCAGGGTTGAGAAATTACTGGAAATACGGACGGTTTGGATATTGTTGATAAGTCCTTTCACGAGAGGAAGTCCCAATATAAATTCATCCCAGACTATGCGTCCGCTGTCAGACTTTTTCCAGTTTTTGAAAATCATTGTTCCGGCACCGATGATGGCAAAGCACAACCACCAGTATTCTTGCATGAAGTTTGACATATTGATGAGCATTCGGGTTGCGAATGGAAGCTCCGATCCAAAGTCCGCAAACAAGGCTTCAAACTTTGGTACCAAAAAGACCATCACCACGACCGCGGCCAAAATAATGGCGATAAAAACCACAAGTGGGTACATGAGCGCAGATTTTACGCGGAGCTCGATTTCAATATTTTTCTGGATTTGAGTGGAAATTGAATCCAGAATTTCTTCGATCTTTCCGGTCATTTCTCCGGAATAAATCATTTTTACTTCTGACGTCGTAAAGACATCGGGATACTTTTCCATCGCTTTGGAAAAAGACTCTCCGCGCATTTGCATGTCATATCCGACGGTTCGCAAAATGCGTTTAAATCGTTCGTTTCGTGTCCGACGCATGAGCATTTCAAGTGCCCGAGGGAATCGGACCCCAGAGTTTACGAGCAGTTGAAGCGAATTAAAAAACAGACCTTTTTCTTTCGCCGTGACGGGAGAGTGATCAATCAAAAAATCATTGAGCTTCACCCAGAGTGAATCTTTACTTCGGTCGGTTACCCCATAGATAACCTCGCGTTCTTTTTTTTTTGCCTTTTGTTTGATATCCATTATTGCATGTAAAAAGAATAGAGTTGCACGGACAAGGTTGTCTCTGGCGTGTTGTCTTTAAACGAAGTCGTGAGTCCAAAGGTTTTCATTCCGAGAAACCGTTGGTTGCTTTCCACGGCTCGGAGAAACTGAAGAATTTGGTTTCGTTGCCCAGAAAGAGAAAAGGAAGCATTCACTTGGTTGGCGCCGACACGCGTGTTTTTCCCCTGAGAAAATTGGAAATTCGAGACCGAAAATCCAGCTTTTTGTGTGATATCTTGAACGATCTTAATCAGATCAGACTGGTCGAGTTTTTCGGAAATAAACATTTTTTCCGTTTGATTGGTTTGCTGTGCCTTTTCTTGTTCGGCTTTTAACTTTGCGAGACTCGCCTCTTTTTGGTTCGTCAATTTTGTGTGTTGTGCCTTAAGCGTCTGGGCACTTTTGTACACTGGACGGATCCCAAATCCGGCAAACAGGATCACAAAGAGAACGGCTAAAATTTTCCAATTATTCATTTGTAGAAGGTAAGACGAGCTCAAAGGAGAGTCGGAATTTTACTTTTTGCGATGTTTTGTCCGCCCCAGAAATAGTACTGATGAATGGATTTTTGATTTCTTCATTCGCCTCAAGTTGCTTCATGAGATTGGTCACTTGGGTGATCGAAGCGGCCTCTCCATCGATAGAAATTTGTTGATTTTCATCAGATGAAAAATTCAAAAATTGAATTTGAGTGCTTTCGTATTTCAAGATCGCACTCATGACTCGAGACCATTCGGTCCGAAAAAGAAGGGCTTTCTTGAGCACCGTTTCACGGCTTTGTTTTCCTTGTGTGTCGCTGAGTCCTTGAAGTTGTTGGATTTCTCGTTCGGTATTTTCAATAGATGTGTTGAGTCGTTTGATATCTTTTTGGAGGCTTAATTTTTGAAACAAAAAAACGCCAAAAGCCCCAATAACTCCGATGATCAGAATAACGATCACTATTGAGCTGAGGTTGCGTTTCTTTTTTACGGCAACGGGTGCGGGATTATGTCCGGATGGCATTCCACCCGCAAGATCGAGGTTCATTGTGTTTTTGTTTATAGCGCAGAAGTTCATTTCTGCTAGGTTTATTGTAGAAAGTTTTTTCCAAAGACTCAAATTTTTGCTACATTCTTTGGGATGAAGAAGTCATTTCTGAGCGCAGATTTTGGAGCTTTGGTGTTTGGACGGGAAGTATTGAAAAAATTTCCGAAAGCCTTTCTTGTTTTTGAGGTGCAGAAAGCAATCAAAAATCCGACAGAATGCGATTTTTGGGAAAAAGGAATGCATGAGATTCTTCAGTCTCTGACGGCATTTGGTCGTATTGCGTGTTTCTTTGATCGGAAAAATGTGTCTGCGAAGGAGTTTTGTGAAAATCTGGATCTGAAAAAATATAAATACGTTCCCCAGAAGCCACACCGAGCAGAAAAGGAGGCCCGAGTTTCTTCCGTTGAAACGCAAGTACTGCACGAGATGGCAAATGAAGGATTAGCCGATAGTGTCGAGTTTCGGCGTCTGGCACGGAAATATATTCGTCGAGCAAAGAATGCGAATGTGGATACGATCTTTTGGCTCGAAACGATTTTTGCAGAAGAAAAAACACGAAAAATTATTGATCATTTGACCGGATCTCAGATACGAAACGTATTTCCGGTGGACTTTTTGTCCCTTGATGATGTGAAGGAGGGAGCGGCGCGAAGTCTCGAAATTCATACGGGAGATGACGCTTCATTTACGCACAAACGAGCGGAAGCGATTTTGCGAACAAAGATCGGGAAGGAGGACGTGAAGAGCTAATCTCTTGACGGATCATGGTTTTTTGCTATATGGAAAGGGCTCTTTGACGATCTTATTTTTGATAGACACTGATCTGTGTTTGTTCTCTTTGTGTGGCGAGGACACTCATTTTTAGTGTAATTGTCCTAAGAGGCTTTCAAATACAGATGTCCTGTCTATCAGACTTTCGGGTTACGTATTTGGGGAAAGTGGTTTTCCTCAGCTATGTAGCTCGAAGGAGCTCTTTTTGTAATTAAATGAGTATGAATTTAAAAATTGAATAATGGAACCAAAAGATTTCTTAAAGATTATTGCTCGCTTGATTCCTCTCTTTTTGTTT
>JBNKLH010000003.1:0-20119 GCA_050292255.1 Candidatus Altimarinota bacterium
GTGTACGAGTACAGTGGTTCTGGGTTCGGCGATGGAATTCGTTCGACGGCCCGTGACCACGCTCAAGTGGCGAGCAAGAACGCATGCGCGCGCCTACGCCGTCTACCTCCACCCGCTAGGACGGAAAGCGTGAAAAAGGAGAGGATATGCGTGCGTGTGTAAAACGAGAACTCAAAGAAGAGCTGGGGATTACGGTGTCCGTTCGTCCACATTTTTATAAGGTTGAGCACGAGTTTGAGAAGATTACCTTGGTGCTGTATTTCCATCGATGCCAGATCCAAGAGGGGGAACCACAGCCATTGGAAGATCAGCTCGATATTCAGTGGGTTGCGCCAAATGATTTTCACAAATACGATTTTCTAGACACCAATGCGGGGGTCTTGGAAAAGCTAAAAGAAATGCGCGTTTAGTCTCCTTTTGTCTTATTGAAAAGAGTTTGTTATTGGTTGATTTCTTCCTTGCTTTTTTTGTGTTTTGAACTAAAATTGTGAACGACTACCAAAAATTAAATGGCCAAAAAAACAAAAACTCCGACGGTTCGTATTCCCGCTCGTGTATTGAAACGAGAGGCTGAAAAGGCAGCCAAAAAGATGATGCTAGCCGAAAAAAAGAAAGAACGGGCAAAAGAATTAAAAGCAAAGGCAAAGGAAAAATTGGAACGCAAAAAAGAAAAAGCGATTCAAAAAAAAGAAGCTCGACAGGAATTTGTCGCTTCTCCGCTTCATCGAGAAATGTGGGGATGGATCTGGATTGTTTTTGCGGGAGGGCTTTTGGCTGTGTTTTTTAGTAATACTCAGGTGTGCCAGAGTATTTATCATGGATTTCAATGGGTATTCGGACTCGGGACGTGGTTAGTGCCTTTCTTGTTGGGAGGACTTGGGGTTTATTTGCTTCGAAAGTCGAAAGAGGAGTATTTGTTATCAGTAGGACAAATTATTGCATTGATCCTGCTTTTTTGGTCATTGCTGGGGATTTTAAATCTCTTCGTTTCTCATGATGAATCATTGGCTCTTTCTCATCGATACGGAGGTTCTCTTGGATTTACGATTGGGTTCTTTTTTCGAGAATTTTTGGGCGATGTCGTGACGGCAGTAATTCTTTTGGGAATGGCTTGGGTCAGTACGACGATAGGATTTCGGATTCACTGGAGCCAGTTGTTTGGCAAAAAAGAAGATGTTGAAATAAAGGGAAAAGAAGCAAAACCGGACAAACTTGATATCAAGAAATCAGTCGGAGAGGAAGAAACAAAAGAACTTAAACAAAAGCCAAAATCAAACTTTGTGGGACGGTTTAAAAATGAGTTGGAAATTGTGAATTCAACGAAATCAAAAGAACCGGAAAAAACAAAGATTAAGCTGGAGCCCAAAGACGAATTGACCGAAGCCAAAAACAAAAAAATGGTGGGGAAATGGGAACAGCCGACGATTGATATTCTCAAAAAGAACGATTCAAAGATCGTCGTGAATGAGAAAAAACTTCGGGAAGACGCGGAAAAAATTCGAGAAAAGCTCGAACAATTCGGGATCGAGGTAACGATGAAATCTGTTCACGTGGGGCCGACGGTGACCCAGTTTACGTTAGAACCCGCGCCTGGGGTGAAGCTAACCAAGATTACCGCCTTGAAGAATGATTTGGCGTTGACGCTCGCCTCTTCTGCGATTCGTATTGAAGCGCCAATTCGTGGACAATCATTGGTGGGGATCGAGATTCCAAATGATGAACGGTCTGTGGTAAGCATGCGAGAGATCGTAGAATCAGAAAGATGGAAAGAAGAAAAATCTCCGCTCAAATTAGCGGTTGGGCGTGATGTATCCGGGAAACCCATTGTGGTGGATCTCGCAAAGATGCCGCATCTCCTTATTGCGGGGAAAACAGGATCTGGGAAATCCGTGGGGATGAATGCATTCTTGTGTTCGCTTCTCTGGAATAATTCTCCGGAAGATTTGAAATTGATCCTGATTGACCCGAAACGGGTAGAGCTCAAACGATATGACAAATTGCCACACTTGCTGACGCCGGTGATCGTCGAACCAGAAAAATCAGTCTCTGCTCTCGCCTGGGCGGTAGCCGAGATGAACCGACGATATCGAATGTTGTCCGAAGTAGGAGTGGTCAATCTCCAAGAGTACAACGATAAATTCCCAGAGAAAAAAGAGCCGCGTATCGTGATCGTGATCGATGAGCTTGCTGACCTCATGATGGTAGCCGGAAAAGATGTAGAAGCCGCTGTGGTACGGATTGCTCAGCTCGCTCGAGCCGTGGGAATGCACCTCATGGTCGCGACGCAACGTCCAAGTGTGGATGTGGTGACGGGATTGATCAAAGCGAACTTGCCGGCGCGTATTGCGTTCCGGGTGTCTTCGCAGATCGATTCTCGAACGATTATCGATGGGATGGGAGCGGAAGGATTATTGGGACTGGGAGACATGTTGTACCTCGACGGAAACTCTGGAAACCTTACGCGTATCCAGGGAATTTATATTTCCAATGATGAGGTTGAACGACTAACGAACTTCCTTAAGCTTCAGTTCCCAGAAATGATGGCGAATGACGAAATCACGAACCAGTCTATCGAAGGAATGGCAAAAGGAGGCGTGCTCACCGCAGGGCTTAAACAAGAAGTCCCGGATGAAGAACTGGATGAAATATTTGAAGAAGCGGTCACCGTGGTACTTGAAAATCAAAAAGCATCAGCGTCTTTCCTTCAGCGACGACTTGAGATCGGATATGCGCGAGCGGCGAGAATTCTTGATCAGATGGAATCAAAAGGAATTGTGGGACCATCAAGGGGGGCAAAGCCACGGGATATTTATGGGCGTGATTTATAGATTTTAAGTTCGAACTCTAGCGATTTCTTGTGTATGGAGTTCGAACTTTGAATCACACTTTCAAAATCTCAAACCCGCTGTCATCTCCATTTTCCAGAAAATCAATTTTGCAGTTCTGGAGATGTCGATAACTCGGAGGAGAAAGAATGAGTTTTCCGCCTTCAAACTCAACGACTTGATCGTCTTTGTTGGGCAACATTTGAAATTCGAGATCATACTCAACGTTTTCAGCGCCCGGTGGGAAAATAACTTCGATCCGAAGATGGGCGTCAGGCGTCCCACTTTGCGCGGCAAATTCAAGGATTTTTTTTGCCGCTGTCTCGGTGACGATGGGAGGTTGTTTTGGTCGTACCCCAAGGTCTTCAGCGGCTTCATTGAGGTCTTGCAAGAGATTTTGGAGGCCCTTCTCATCAAATCCATGTCCGAGCGCCCCGTCTTTGAGCGATTCTACTCCGGCTAAGCTACATCCTACACATCCGAGTCCGTGCATGGATAGGATTTCAGTGGCTTCAGGCATTTGTTCGATCACGTCTTGAATCGATTCGTCTCCGGTGAAAATATCAGTCATGTGCTTGCATTCTAATTTCTTCGCACCAAATTCCAACCACTTTCTTGCCAAATCCCCTTTTTTGCGCCAGAATTTCGGCGATGAAAAACGAGTTTGATCAGCAATATTCCGCGCTCCTCAACGAGATTTTGGAGCATGGATACGAAGAAAAAAACATCCGTACCGGGCATGTCTGCAAAAGCTTGCCGGGAATGACAATGAAGTACGATTTGTCGAAAGGATTTCCGTTGCTCACGTTGCGACGGATTCCGTTGAAGGTGTTTATTGCGGAGCAAATTTGGTTTCTCATGGGGAATAAAAATCTGCGATTTCTCCAAACGTTTACCAAGATCTGGGACGACTTTGCCGAGGAAAATAACTGTGTCGAGTCTGCCTATGGATACCGATGGCGAAAGCATTTTGGGCGAGATCAGATTGGAGGACTGGTAAAATTGCTCAAAGAAGACCCGACTTCTCGACATGGAGTAATTCTCATGTGGGATCCGGCAGATGACGGCTTGGCCGGTGGGACGAAAAAGAAAAATGTGCCATGTCCTTACACATTTACGGTACAGATTATCGGAGGGAAATTGAGTTTACACTTAGTCATTCGATCGAATGATATGATGCTTGGGAACCCCCATGATGTGGCGGGATTTGCTTTGCTTGCTTATATGCTGGCGCAAAAATTAAACGTGCCAGTGGGGCATCTCACGACATCGATTAGTAATGCTCATATTTACGATATTCACTTTGATCAGGCAAAAGAGATTTGTGCGCGAGAGGTTGATCACAAACCGATTCAGTTTGAATGTCCGGTGAATGCCTTTGATCGCGCGGAAGAAGGAGATGAATTGCTCGTTCAGGAGATCTTTGAGCAACTAAAATCGCAGTACACACCACAAGAAAGCGTGGGAAAGATGTCGATCGTGCTCTAGTCTTGCAAAACTCCTTTTTTTCTCTACACTCCCGAGCGTTATGCTGGAATTTTTGATGTTTCTCCTGGCGTCGAGCGAAACCAACAAGTTTTTTGCGAACCAGGATGTTTCCCCATTGCCCCAGATAGAAATTTTGGAGCCGGCGGAATTGCCCCAAAAAAAACAATGGGCCGTTGAGCCTCAACTATTATCAAATCCGGCGACGGCCGTACTGGCCGCAGATATCAAAAGCGGGAAAATTATTTTCCAAAAAAAGATCGATCGAGCACAACCGATTGCCTCTTTGACGAAGATTATGACGACGTACATCATCCTTGAAAATCACGATCTGGATGAGGTGGTGACCGTTCCTTTGTCGGCGACAGAAGTCGGGGGCGCAATGATTGGTTTGTACGAATATGAAAAGCTCACAGTGCGGACGCTGCTGGAGGCTTCGTTGATCCCTTCTGCAAATGATGCGGCGGTAGCTCTTGCTGTGCATGATGCGGGGAGTGAGGCTGAGTTTGTCGTAAAAATGAATCAAAAGGCGAAAGAGTTGGGTCTTAAATCAGCGAAGTTTTATAACTCAACCGGGCTGGATGTATTTGATTCAGAGACCAATGAAAGCTATGGAAATAAGATGTCCGCTCGAGATATCGCGAAGCTGGCCCGGATGTCTCTGGCGAATCCATTTTTTCGAGAGACCGTGAAGAAATCACATTTTTATGGGACATCGATTGATGAGAAATTTTTTCACGAAAAAGAAACAACCAACCAATTATTGGGAACTTTTTTGAATTTAAAAGGAGTAAAAACGGGTTTTACCTACTTGGCGGGACAGTGTTTTGTCTCTCTGGGAGAGGACTCTCAAGGACATGATATCTTGACCGTTGTGCTGGGGTCTCGCGATCGATTTGGAGAAACCAAAACCTTGCTTTCTTGGATCTACGATTCGTTTGTTTGGAAGTAAAGTCCCCCTTGAGAAAGGGGGATACAGGGGGATTTTTCTAAATTAAATCCCTCCGTCCCGCATTGCGGGACACCTCCCTTTTACAAGGGAGGCTTTTTGGCGGAAAAGACATTCTTGTTTTTTGGGCTTATTTGTGGTATAATCCCCCGATTAATTTCATTTTATTCGGCATTTTGGAAATGAAAAAACTCATGAAAATCGGCATCAGAGCAGGACTTTTAAGTCTTTTTGCACTCTTTGTTGGGACGACCTATGCGGCTGTGCCAACGATTACTTCGGTGACTCCACCATCCAATGGTTGGTATGAAGCCAATACTCCTGACTCACTTACTTTCACCGTGAATTTTAGTGAAAATGTGAATGTCTCTGGAGGGCCAGCTTCTCTTACCCTTGATGTAGGAGGTGCTTCACGAAGCGCAACTTGTCAGACAGCGGTGAGCAATGTGGGATCTATTACGTGTAGTTATACTGTGACCGCTGGAGATACTGATTATGATGGGATTGGAATTACAGCTTCATTGGTTCTCAACGGAGCGTCTATTACGAGTGTGTCGACAGCTGACGTATTGTCTCCTCTTACTTTTGTAGCTCCAAACTTGACGGGAGTAACGGTAGATACTACCGGTCCCACCGGAACGATCGCCAACGGAAGTGGAGACCCGACAAACGATGATACGCCTACTCTCAACCTCACCATTGCCGATACGGGAGTTGGGACAGCGGGAGCTCAAATGCGATTTTCATGTGATAATGCAACTTGGACATCATACGTAGCGTATGCCGCAACGTATTCTTCGTTCGACATTAATTCCGGATCAAATGGATGTGCCACGGCTGATGGACCCCATACGGTGTATGTTCAATTTCAAGATTCTCTTCAAAATGTGAGTGCTTCTACCTACAACACAGGGGCGTTTACATTGGATACGACGGGACCGGTGGTAACGATCACAGCGCCAGCCGTAAACTCATGGACCAACGGAACACAAACATTTACCTACACAGCTAATGATGCCACAGGAACCGTGACGGCAGAAGAAGCACAGATCGGAGGATCGGCTTTTGTAGCGGTGACCTCCGGAGATGCTTTTAGTACTGTTTCTGGATGGGGAGCGGCCGCAGAAGGATTGTTTACCTTGAGCGTGCGTGCGACTGATGACTCAGGAAATACAACGACAGCAACACGAACATTTCAAAAAGATACGGTTGCACCAGTGCTGACAGAGGTGACTCCTATCCTTGGACCAGAGGGGGGATTTTATGCGGCGAATGCGCCATATACAAATGTTACAACGCCGAGTTATACCTTTAACTCTAGTGATGCCGGAAGTGGATCAGCCACGATTGCGTACGCAGGAGGGTGTACTGCTACGGGGACGGCGACAAATGGAAATAATACGATTACGATGAATGCCCTCACAGAAGGACAATATACTTGTACGGTAGCTGTGACGGATGCGGCGGGAAACCAAAGTTTGACGTTGGGAATCAACAGTACTCTGCCAGCGCCTTACACAAACTGGTTTGTGGTGGATACGACTTCCCCAACGATTCCACAGGTAGTGATTCGAACGATTCATACGGCTCCTCCAACGGATCCAACAGGAGATTTGACCTACTTGACTCCGTCTTTGACAAACCCGGATCCAGGACCAGACCCAAACCCTGGAACGCCGGATTATTATGCGCAACAAGGAGATACCGTGTATGTGTGTTTCAATGAAGCCGATAACTTTTTGGCCGCTCCGACAGCGGTGCCATTGGTACAAGTAACGGGAGATATTATGGGCCGATCAGGAGTATTTACCTACGGGCCTGTGACCGGACCTTGTTTCGACGAAGGATTTGATTGGGAATTGGCTTTGACAGGAAATGGAACGGATCCAGAAGGGTTGATCGCGTGGGCACTCACCATGAACGACCAAGCAGGGAACGGAGTTACTCCAGTGGCGACAACAGACTCTTCTATCGCAACATACGATCGATCTGCACCAGTGATTAATGATGTACGAATTTACGCCGTGAGTGACGATAACTCTGCGTATTTGGGAGACTTCCCAACAATGTATGGAAACGATGGAGATGCTTTCTATCTCTACTTTGAAGTAACGGATGCTATTACCGAAATCCTCCGAGATGGGAATGGAGAAATCATTGCGCATCTTTTCCCGGGACTTCCGGAGGAAACGCCTTTGAACTTTGAATACGATGCGGTGAATACCCGATGGCAGGTTTCAAATGATAACCAAGCGGGATATGTAGCCGTAACGGCTGACGGATCTGGAAATAACTACATGGTTCCAAACATTGCCAACTGGGCAGAGGGACAAGTGACATTCCAAATCCGGATTATCGACCAGGCAGGAAATGAATTGGCACCGCCCATTACTCAAAACTCAACGACAGCGTTTGATAACTCAAGCGTGATTTACGACCAGACTCGACCATTGCTTCCAAATCCTGCGAATGTAGTGGATCTCAATGGACGAGCGACTACTCGATTGAAAGTACGAGCGGATGCTATGGTGTCTTGGACTGGGGCTGTCGATCCCGATACCGGGACTTCAGATCTTACCAGTATTTCTGGACACGATTCGACTGGAACGTCATCTCATGACGGACAAACATCTGGAATCTGGAAATATAAAATGCTCGAAACGAATAACTTTGATGCAGATGATCCAGACTCTATCACGAAAGGAGTGGCTCCATATCCGTATGTGATCGACTACGATAATACACATGACCACTTTGATGAAATCCGAGCGGCACACGGAGGAATCTATGGATTCTCTCGAGATGCGTACGGACCAACAAATGCAAATGATGAACCTTACCGAGAAATTCACTCAGGAACTGATAGTGAAGGACGAGCTCTTGATTGTTTGAATGTAGGAACGCCAACTTGTAGTTGTGGTGCACTGCAAACACATCCAGGAGAAAACTTCCATATCTATCCACAAGACACAAATCCAAATGCAACATCTGGGACATATCCAGCAACGTATACACGACAAGATGCGATTACGGGATTTGATTATCTTGCTCAAGTGGGGATCGGAGGATTGGGATCAGGAGTGGCTATTGATTATGACAATGGAGGATATAGCGACGCAAATCTTGCCTTTAACCGACAACGACGAGGCGCGATTGTAACGGATGTAACGAATACAGGAGCGGGAACCTTTGATGGACGATATACACAATTGGATCCATGGGTAACCTACGGACCAGGAGCTATCCCTCCACGGGAAAATGATCTCTTTAATGATCGATATTTCCCATACCGATTTAATATGGTGGCGGTGGATAAAGCCGGAAACCACTCTTGTGGATACGAAGTGATCGATGATCCGGCTACAAACCCAGGAGGTCCATACGTTCGAATTAACAACGCATACTGTAGTTCAGAAGATTCTACTCTCGGAGAAGGACTTGGCCTTGATTGGCGAGGAATGCCGATCTACGAACAACCGTATACTGTTGGGATTTCTGGGCAAGTAGTAAACAACCTTGGAGAGCCTGTGATCGGAGCAATGGCATGTGCCGTATCTCGAGACAACCGAGATGATGGACCTGCGCCAGCAAATATCCGAGAATTCTGTGATGCTCCATACGAAACGTGTTGTGATGTGGTAGACAATACCGGGCATTACGGAATCCCGGTAAACCGAGACCAATATTACAACGTAACTTTCTACAAACCAGGATTCTACTTCCAAAAGAAAGACGATGATCTCATTGCCAATCAATGTGGGATCTACAACGACTTGGTATTGAATTCTATTTTGAACATTTTCGACAGTGTTCACGAATGGGGACACATCGCCAATCAACCGGTACGAATCGGAAGTTCTGCTCTCTTTATGGTGGGAGATCTTCCTGTGGAAACCTACATCGATGTGTGGTCTTTGACCGGAAATATCCAAGTAGAACAAAGTGGAGATGATCCAGATTGTGCGACGATCCGAAGTATCGGACGGATTTTCCGAGTCCATACAAATAACCCAAACCTTACCTTTACAAATATTTACGGGACAGATGATATCCAATCACAAGTGTACTCTGTGACCGGAAACATTGATCCAGAAGGAGACCACCGAAATACTTTCCGAGTATGTGGATTGGGGACCGTGCATGTCACAGGATCTATCGATGGATCAGAGCAATTTAATGATCCGTTTGAAACTGTTACCAACGGACAAGCAACGGCTTTCTCATCAGGAGCTTCTCGAACCGGAGTCAACTGGATTCCGTCGACAGGAGAAGGAGATTCATTCCGATCTGGACGATTGCGAGGAGACTTGGGAGATATTCATGATTTGGCATTGGATGCAAACTCATCCGAGTACTATCACGAATTAAATAACCTTTCTCAAGAAATTCCTGGAGCGATCAAAACCTGTGTAAACCGAAATGGATATGAGTATTTCTGTGGATATATTCCTGGACGAATCGGTTTGGATGATTACAAATACGCCGCTTCAAAACGAAACCCGTTGGCTGCGGACGTAGAAGATCTCAAATCTGCTTATGCAGGGAATGGGGCAGAACGACGACAGGAAGCTTGGGAACGATGGGGAGATACACCAAACATGCAACTGGAACATGCAAAACAAAAATTTGAAAAACGAGAAGAACTCATGAACGGGCGACCGGCAAGCGTGGCAATTCTTGAAGAATATTCATTGGCGGATACGATTATGAATAACCGGAACCGGAAATATCAACAAAAACAAAAACCAGATATGTGGGAACGACATCCTGATATCGAACGAGAAGAAAGTGAAATCGTTGAAAACGATATGATGGAAAGCATGCAACGACTCAAAGACTTCTACGAACGAGTCTGGGAAGAACGACAAATTGAAG
This sequence comes from Candidatus Altimarinota bacterium, assembly GCA_050292255.1. GTDB lineage: Bacteria > Patescibacteriota > Gracilibacteria > UBA4473 > UBA4473 > JBNKLH01. Next base: position 10,135 of record JBNKLH010000003.1, read on the forward strand.
CCGCAAAAAAACAAGATAAATATTTCTTCTTTCCGGGGATGGAATAGGGTTACAGAGTAACAGAGTTAGAAAGTTTCAGAGAGGCCTCGTGGTGCGGGGCCTTTTTTCTCGCTTCAACAAAAGGAAAATTTAAAAAGTAAAGGCTTCTCGACAATAAAAACTTGACGAAACAAGGAAAAAAAATAAAATCGCGTGGCTTTTTTGACGAAAAAATGTATCCGTCAGTAGATCAATTTGCAGATTAGGAGCGGCTTTGCTGTGATTTTCTGAAACTGGCTACCGGCGGGATTCGTTTGTTTCTAACCTCTTTTGTCACATGAATGACACAAACAAAAAACACGGGGATGCAGATTTTAACTCAATTTCATTGTCGATCGCATCGCCGGAGGATGTTTTGTCGTGGTCTCACGGTGAAGTAACCAAACCAGAAACTATCAACTACCGAACACAAAAACCAGAGCCAGACGGGCTTTTTTGTGAAAAAATATTTGGACCGGTGAAAAACTGGGAATGTGCGTGTGGAAAATATAAACGAATTCGATATCGAGGAATTATCTGTGAACGATGTGGAGTAGAAGTCACTCGATCAAGTGTTCGGCGAGAACGAATGGGACACATCAAATTGGCTGTGCCAGTGACACATCCATGGTTTTTGCGATCAACACCATCAAAAATTGGACTGTTGCTCGATATTCCCGTAAAAAAATTGGAACTAGTTGTGTACTTTGCGGCGTATATTGTGGTGACTGTAGACGAAAAAGCAAAAGAGGAAGAAGTGGCGAAACTTGAAAAAGAATACAAACAATTCTTGGATCAAACAAAAGAAGAAAACGCAAAAAGCTTGAAAGCGGCAAAAGCGGCTTTGAAGAACGGAGATATCAAAGAAAAAGATTTGGCGGCACTTGAAAATGAATTGGTGCAAAAGCTCGAAGAAGTGAATGAAAACTTCAAAAGCGCCAAAGAAGAATTGAAGATGATTGAAGTCGGGGCGATCTTGTCTGAGCTCCAATACCGAAATATTTCTATGAAATTTGGGCATGTGTTCCGAGCAGGTATCGGAGCGGATGCAGTGCGAGAGATCATCCAAATGATCGACTACAAAAAGTACCTCGAAGAACTCAAAAAAGAAGTTAAAAAAACAAGCGGACAAAAGCAGAAGAAACTCGTGAAACGAATGAAATTGATTTCATCATTCATTCGAAACAACGTGAAACCAGAATGGATGATTTTGACGAGCATCCCAGTGATTTCACCAGACTTGCGACCAATGGTTCAATTGGACGGAGGACGATTTGCGACCTCTGACTTGAACGACTTGTACCGACGAGTGATCAACCGAAATGCTCGTTTGAAAAAATTGATCCAACTTGGGGCGCCAGAAATCATCTGCCGAAACGAAAAACGAATGCTCCAAGAAGCCGTAGATATCTTGATCTCAAACAGCTCACGAAGCTCACGAGCCGGGATGAACTACGTACAACGACGAAAACTCAAATCTCTTTCTGATATGTTGAAAGGGAAACAAGGACGATTCCGACAAAACTTGCTCGGGAAACGAGTAGACTACTCAGGACGTTCTGTGATTACGGTTGGTCCATCATTGAACTTGGACGAATGTGGATTGCCAAAGAAAATTACTTTGGAACTCTTCAAACCATTCGTGATCGCAAAGTTGATCGAGTTCGAATTGGCCTACAACGTAAAATCAGCTGAAAAACTTATCCGAGACGGGGAAAAAGTAGTGTGGGATATTTTGGACGAAGTGATCCAAGATAAATACGTGCTCCTCAACCGAGCTCCTACATTGCACCGACTTGGGATCCAAGCCTTCAAGCCACGACTTGTGGATGGGAAAGCTATCCGATTGCATCCACTCGTGTGTGCTGCGTACAACGCGGACTTCGATGGAGACCAGATGGCGGTATACCTCCCATTGTCTGAAAAGGCACAAGCAGAGGCACGAGAAATTATGTGTTCTGCGAAGAACTTGCTCAAACCATCTTCTGGAGATCCGATTATCAATCCTTCACAGGATATGGTGCTTGGGTGTTACTTCCTCACGCAAATGCAAGAAGGGAAGAAAGGAGAAGGATTGGCGTTTGCCTCTTCACGAGAAGCTATCTTGGCTCTCGAATCAGAAAAAGTTCATCTCCAAGCACGGATCAAAGTGCGAATGGAAGACGGACAAAGTATTGAAACGACCGTTGGACGAATTCTTTTCAATCAAATTATTCCAGAAGATCTCGAATACCAAAACAAATCATTTGGGAAGAAAGAGTTGAGTGCGATTTTGATGGATTCTTATAACGAATCAGGAGTAGATCGAACAGCAAAATTAGCAGATGATATCAAAACCCTCGGATTTAAATACGCGACAAAATCAGGAATCTCAATTTCTGTGTTCGACCTCAAAGAACCACCAAACCGAGAAAAAATTATCGAAGATGCGAATGCATTGGTATCAAAGATTACCGTTCAATACCGACACGGATTGATCACAGACGAAGAGCGATACAACAGCACGATTAAAATCTGGTCACGAATCAAAAACGACATCACGGATGAAATGATCCAACAATACGATGCAGAAAACGATATCTTCTACCAAATTAACTCAGGGGCGCGTGGTAACTGGGGACAAGTAACTCAGATCGCGGGAATGAAAGGATTGGTGGCGAGTCCGTCAGGACGAACGATCGAACTTCCGATCCGATCAAACTTGAAACAAGGGTTCTCAATCCTCGAGTACTTCATCGCGACGCACGGAGGACGTAAAGGGAAATCAGATACGGCCTTGAAAACGGCGGAAGCGGGGTACTTGACTCGACGTTTGGTCGACTCTGTACAAGATATCGTTGTAAACACAGACGAATGTGGAACTACAATTGGGAAAACTGTTACTCGAGAAAACTCTATCGCGCTTGGTATGGACTTTGAACGACGAGTATTCGGACGAGTCTTGGTAGAGCCGATCAAAAAAGGATCAAAAACATTGGTTCCAAAAGGAGCTATCATTGGAGAAGAAGAAATTGAAATCATCCGAAGCGAACAAGTAGCAGAAGCTACGGTGCGTTCTGTGATGTACTGTAAAACACGAGACGGAGTATGTAAGCATTGTTACGGATACGACTTGGGAAACAAAAACGAAGTAAAAATGGGAACGCCGGTTGGGATCATCGCGGCTCAGTCAATCGGAGAACCGGGAACGCAGTTGACGATGCGTACCTTCCACATGGGAGGAATCGCGACTGAAGGAATGGATATGGCGCAAGGTTTGACTCGAGTAGAAGAACTCTTCGAAGCCCGATCTCCAAAGAATCCAGCTATTTTGGCTGAAATCTCAGGAAAACTCGCTATTAAACGAGGACGAAAGGATACAAAAATTACGATCACAGCAGAAAACCCAGAAGACGAAATCCATCATCTTGGTTATGAAATCGAGCCAAGCGTAAAGAAAGGAGATACGGTGAAAGAAAAACAAATCATTGCTCGATCTACAGAAACCAAAGAAACCGTAAAATCTCGATGTGCAGGACAAGTTGTTTCTGTTTCATCAGGAGAAATCGTGGTTCGACAAAACGAAGCTTCAAAGAAAACTTACACGACATCTGCACGGGCAACGCTCCGTGTAAAAGATGGGGACATGGTAACGAAAGGGCAAGCGATCACAAATGGTCACTTGGATCTCCGACAACTTATGGAGCTCACATCTGTGGAAAAGGTTCAAGAATACATCTTGTACGAGGTGCAAGGAATCTATGCTTCACAGGGACAAGATATCTCAGAAAAACACATTGAAATCATCGTAAAACAAATGGTTTCAAAAGTACGAATTATTGATCCGGGAGACTCAGGACTCTTGGCCGGAGAAGTACGAGACTTCATCGAATGTGAAAAAATCAATGAAGATTTGAAGAAGAAAAAGAAAAACGTGGTTATCTACGAACGACTCTTACTTGGATTGACTCGAATCTCATTGTGGACTGATTCATGGTTGTCTGCCGCTTCATTCCAAGAAACAATTCGTGTGCTTGTGAATGCCGCTGTTGAAAATCAACGAGATGATCTTGACGGACTAAAGGAAAATGTTATCATCGGCCGGCTTATTCCGGCTGGGACGGGATATATCGCGAAAAATCACGATTCTTGGCTTCCAGAAGAGCCAGAAGAAGAATCCTCTGAAGAGGTGGCAGAAGCCACTATTGAAGCAGAAGAAGTGGTTACAGAAAGCTAATTCTTCTGACAATCTCAAAACCATAACCTACATAATACATGCCAACCATTAACCAACTCTTGCGAAAAGGACGACAAAAAAAGGTCGTTAAATCAAAATCTCCTGCCTTGGGGACTACCTTCAATAGTTTGCGAAATCAAACTCGAGGACTAGCAAGTCCACAAAAACGAGGAGTTTGTATCAAGGTGACAACAATGACACCAAAGAAACCAAACTCTGCGTTGCGGAAAATTGCACGTGTTCGACTCACAAACGGACAAGAAGTGAATGCCTACATCATGGGGGAAGGACACAACTTGCAAGAGCACTCAGTGGTATTGGTTCGTGGTGGACGAGTAAAAGACTTGGTTGGGGTGCGATATCACATTGTTCGAGGAACTTTGGACGCAGAAGGAGTAACGAAACGAGGACAAGCTCGATCTCGATACGGAACGAAAAAACCAAAAGGAGGAAACTAGTTTTTATATTTTAAATCTCTTCAAAAATGACAGAAGAAAAAGTAGCGGCCGCTGAAGTCGCCTCTGAAAAGTCAGCAAAAAAGGATGCGAAAAAAGACGCTCCAAAAGCAGATGCAAAAAAAGCGAAGAAATTCGTGAATCCATTTACAATGAATGATCCTATTCAGGCAAAAATGGTAACTTGCATCATGAAAAATGGGAAAAAACAAGTAGCAATCCGAATTCTCCAAATGGCATTTGAAGAAATGAACCGACGAGGAGAAAAGGATGTTTTGAAAACATTTGAAAAAGCAGTTCAAAATGCAACTCCGACTATGGAGGTTCGACCTCGACGTATCGGAGGAGCGATTTACCAAATCCCGGTAGAAGTAACTCCACAACGACAAGGAAGTCTTTCTATTCGATGGATTTTGACAGCAGCACGATCCAAAAAAGGACAACCAATGTACAAACGATTGGCTTCAGAATTGATGGATTCTGCAAATGAAACGGGAGTAGCATTCCGAAAACGAGAAGAGTCACACAAAATGGCTCAATCAAACAAAGCGTTTGCTCACTTGGCACGATACTAATCGTTTCACAATTACGAACCTACAAACAGCTCCGAAAGGGGCTGTTTTTTTTGTTAATAAAGAACTCCCCCTAGCCCCCTCTTGAACCAAGCGGGGGAAAATATCCCCCTCCTTTTGTTAAAGGGAGGGGTTAGGGGTGGGTTCACTCTTTCGAAATCGCATCCGCCAGATTTGGTATCCCTCGTCTAGCTTTTGTTGTTCCCAATGTGTAGGGGTTTCGTGGGCCGATCCTTCAAAGCGTTCAATGTAAGAAAAGGGGGAGTTTTCAACGACCTCAAGAGTTTCCTCAAATAAAAATTGTTGATCTGTCTGGAACACAAACCACGTATCGGCCGGTAGCCATTCAGCACATTTCTTTAAAAACTTTTCATTGATAAAGCGTCGTTTTTTGTGTTTTTCCTTTAAACCAAGGGTCTGGAAAATTTACAAATATTTCGGCGATAGGCGCTCCTTTTTTTACAGAAGGAAGAAATATATTCTTGAAATTCTTCCCGGCGTCTCCGTCGAAAACAACGACATTGGGAGAGTCTTTAAATTTCTCCCGGAGTTTGTTTGCCAACGGCACACGGATTTCAAACAGGACAAAGTTTCGATCCGGAAATTTTTGAACTAAGGCTTCAGAGAACTCTCCTTTACATGCCCCCACGTCTACCATAATGGGGTTGTTGTTCTCAAATCCCTGGAACGAATGTTCTTTCAAAATGGAGAGTGGATTAACGTGGTTTCGGACGCGACGAGGCATGTCTTGAAAATTAATATCGTGCTGATGATACGGATTTTTAAGCCTTTGTACATGTCGCCACTTGAATGTTTGATATTTTTTTGACACTCTTTTGGCTTCGGATTACGATCAAATCGAAATGAAACTCATCCTTCGAATTCGTATCGGAAGACGTCCAGTAGGAAAAGGACGGAAGGAGGTCTAGGGCAAATTTCAATGTACAAATAACAATCTTCGGAGCTTCTGGGGATTGGTTTTTTATCCTATATTTCTAACTTCCAATAATCATGTCAGCACAAAATATTCCATTCATTGAAGATCAAGATAAAGACATCTTCAACGCCATTCGGGGAGAAGAAAAGCGAGAAGCCGAAGGTCTCGAGCTCATCCCGAGTGAAAACTACGTATCGAAAGCCGTTCTTGAAGCGAACGGATCTGTTTTGACCAATAAATATTCAGAAGGATACCCAGGAAAACGATACTACGGAGGACAAACCTATACCGATATCGTTGAAAATTTGGCTCGAGAACGAGCCTGTAAACTCTTTGGATGTAAATATGTAAACGTCCAACCTTTGTCTGGGGCTCCGGCCAATATTGCGATGTATTTCGCGTTGGCACAACCAGGGGACACCATCCTCGGAATGGATCTCGGACACGGAGGACATCTCACACACGGACATCCGGTGACTCATTTGGCGAAGATCTTTAACTTCGTGCGATACAAAATGAAAGACCCAGACACCGGAGAAATCGATTTTGATGAACTTCGAGAAGTCGCTCTCAGAGAAAAACCAAAAGTAATCTTGGCGGGATTTTCTGCATACTCACGACAACTTCCGTACGAAAAGTTCGTGGCTATCGCAAAAGAAGTAGGAGCCGTGACCGTGATGGACGCGGCACACATTGCCGGATTGATTGCGGGGAAAGCTCTTCCGAACCCGTTTGATGCCGGATTTGATATTATCACGACGACAACACACAAAACACTTCGAGGTCCACGAGGAGGAATGATCTTAATCCGAGATAATGAAGACATTGCAAAAGCAGTTGATAAAGCTGTTTTCCCAGGACTTCAAGGAGGACCTCACATGAACAATATCGCCGCGAAAGCGATCGCGTTCCAAGAAGCCCTTTCTCCAAAATTCCAAGAATACGCTCAACAAGTATTGAAAAACGCAAAAGCAATGGAAGCGGTATTTAAAGCACACAATGTTCGTCTTCTCGGAGGAGGAACAGATAATCACCTGCTTTTGGCGGATGTATTTGGATCTCTCGGAGTGACCGGAAAAGAAGCGCAAACAGTATTAGACGAGGTCGGAATCACACTCAATATGAACTCTATTGCGGACGATCCACGAAAACCAATGGATCCATCCGGGATCCGATTTGGGACGCCGGCGATCACCACTCGAGGATTCAAAGAAGCTGATTGTACGAAAGTGGCGGAATTGATGATTGAGACGTTGAAAAACAAAGATGATAACTCAGTGAAAACGCGAGTACGAGAAGAAATCCGAGAGATGTGTCTTTCTCATCCTGTGCCGGAGAAAATGATCTAATGGTCGGGTTATTTTAAAAATTGAAGGAAGGCTCTCCCAGATTGAGGGGAGCCTTTTTTTGTACTTGTTTTTTGGTCTTATTTGTGGTACAATGAACAGATTTATTTTTGAAATATCTATGTCTACTGACGCACAACTTCGGAATCAAATTCGTCAGGAACTGCAAATAGCAGGGCTTGTAAAGCGTGAAACCAAACAATTTTTGCTTTCTAAATTGGAAGGCTTGAAGACTTCTCAGTTGGTCGGAATTTTAAACACATTGGCGGAAGCCAAAGAAAAACAACGGGAAATTCAACTTCGAATTGCGCTCAAGAAAAACCCAAATCTTGTGAAAGATATGCAACGGGTCGTAAACGAAGAAATGCAAAAGGCAAACAAAGAACAAGAAGCTTCTGAACGAGCACAAGAAGAAGCCTCTCTGGATACCGAGCTGGAAAACGCTCTCGAATCAGAAATATAAACCCTATCTCTCTTTTATTATGAAAAATCTTTTTCAATCGTATTCGTTTCAATCACCATCATTTGTATTTTGGAAACCAACTCCAAAAAACACATCTGACGCAAGCTCTGAAAATGTCGATAATAAAGCCGAAGGGCTCAAAGTCGATAAAGAGGCTTTCAACGCAGAAAATATAAAAAAATATACAAACCTATACGCAAAAATTGGAAAATTGGATCCGAAAAAATTTCCGGTAAAGGAGATTGAAAATCGTTTGGATGAGCTCTCAGGAAATCCAGGAGAAAATATTTCTGATTCAGAGGGGTTCAAAAAATACGTAAAAGAGAATGCAGATGGAGTGGTGGATGCAAATGAAATGAATGCATTGGCCGATAAATTTGAAAAGGACTTGTCTCACTGGACAACATTTGCTCCTCACGAAGAACCAAAAGGGCTTTTTAATTGGACAGCGTTTGACGCGCCAAAACAAGGAGCTGATGGATACAGCTTCTCTCCTGACTATAAAAATGTTTTGAAAGAAGATATTTCTCTCATCAAAGACAAAGCTGAACTCGAAAAACGACAAAATGAATCAGCCGAAAAAGAGAAAAATACGGCGATGATAAAAGACCTTATCGCTGATAAAATTGTAAACTTAACGATTGTAGCCGGAGAAAAAGCGGATTTTGAAAGTACTTTTTTCGGGGACTACTTTTCCCCTATTGGAAAAACAATTATGAAAGGAGGACCTATTCCTGCGATATTGAGCGGAGAAATGTTTGATTCAAAAGCATTTATGAGTACGCCGGATGGGATTATGCTTGATTTAAAAACAAGAAGTGGATTGGATTTTGGAGTGCGAGACACTCTTATTATGACCAATGCGGAACTTGCGGCACTGGGGATTAAAAAATCAGAAGTGTTGTCTCTCTTGCAAAAAAACAGAGGAGAGATTCAAAAACAAGTGGGAGAAAAAATGAAAGCCATGGCGTTGGAACCTGAAAATAATCCAAGACCAAAAAGCTTCAAAGAAATGGACGAAGTAGAACGACAAGGCGCCTTTGATAAAGGAGTAAATATGATGGCACAACGGATTATTGCGCTTGAAAACAAAGGACTTACCGCTGACTTTGATGAATATATTCAAGGGTATGCAGATAAAGATGATTTCTTGGATCGGACGACAAGTCAGGGAATTAAAATTGATGTAAAAAAGAATACAGATGCGCTCTCTGAAGGAGACTGGTTTGATTCTGCGGATAGTGTTTCAGCGGATCAGGAAATTCTTTCTCAAGGAGATTTGGCGATGCTTGGATTTTCTGAGAATGAACAATTCGAAGATATGTTTGATGCTGATAACGGAGCCGGACTTGATGCTTTGTATGAGGCGTACAAAAAATTGAAAACAGCAAAAGCAAAACCTTCATTTGCTTCCGTAAATGGAAAAGAAGAACCGACTCCAGAAGCAATAGAAAAAGCAGAAGAAAAAACGAAAGAAACGACTGAAACCGTTTCTGAAACAGACGCAAAAACCATTGATGGAGTGGATGTTACGGATGAATTTACCGCGGAAAAAATCAGCGCCGTAAATGATTGGATGAAAACAAATGCTTCAGAATTGAAGAAATTGTATGACGCTCAAGAGAAATTTACAGCGGATAAACTCATCTCACTTGGATTTGCGGCCGGAAATGTGGAGGCAATGCAATACATGTTGGGAATTGATACGGATGGGGTTGTCGGGAAAGGAACCCGACGGGCTATCGGAGAAAAATTCTTGAATATGTCGGAAAAAGAATTAGACGAATATGAAAAAGTTCCAGCGGATTATATGAAATCTCAAAAAGAGCAATATGCATTGAAGTATTTGAAATCAGGGGAAGTAATTTCTACCGAAACAGAAATTCCAACGGAAAAAGGATCCGACGTAACGATTGAAGCTCTTGATATGAAACCAATTAAAACGCTTGATTACAACGCGATTGCGATCGAAGACGCG
>JBNKLH010000004.1:0-19834 GCA_050292255.1 Candidatus Altimarinota bacterium
TGAATCCCTCTTTCAGTTTAGGATTTTGCGTATTATTGCTATCCATTTTAAATAAAACAATTTGTCCTTGATTGTAACAAAAAATATTTAAAATTTCAATTTAGATTCGAATATTGTGTTGTTTGTATCATAAATCAAAAGGCTAAGTCACGTGACTTAGCCCTCTTTTATTTGGTTTGCTAGAGACGCCATGGCGTGTCTCTACGGAATACTGGCTAAAACTCCACCGTTGGAGCTACATCAGCTCCCTCATTCATTTCAAACAAGTTTGCTTTTTCAAATCCAAACATTCCTGCTACGAGATTATTCGGAAATCGTCGAATAAGGACATTGTACGCTTTTACGGTTTCGTTGAATCGCATTCGTTCAGTGCTGATTCGGTTTTCCGTTCCTTCGAGTTGTGTTTGGAGATCGAGGAAGTTTTGGTTGGCTTTGAGATCCGGATATTTTTCCATTACGACCATGAGTCGACTAAGGGCAGATCCAAGACCTGTTTGCGCTTGTTGGAATTGTGCGAATTCTTCCGCATTTTTTACATCCACATTCATTTGTCCCACTTTTGCTCGGGCTTCTGTCACGGCTGTGAAGGTTTCTTTTTCAAAATCGGCATATCCTTTTACGGTATTTACCAGGTTTGGAATAAGGTCCATTCGCCGTTGGTATTGGTTTTCGACCTGACTCCAAGAAGCTTGTACTCCTTCGTCGGAGGTTACCATGGCGTTGTATTTGTTCTTCAGTGTGAGTCCGACAATAATTGCCAAGACCCCGAGAACGACGAGAAATTTTTTCATATTTGAGAATTAAAAGTTAGAGAGTTACAGAGTAAGAGGGTGAGAGAGTGAGTGACGACTATAGGCCATCCACTTGCGTGAGTAACCCAAGTAGGGCCTCGTGCACCTCTTGGATCATGCTTGGAATTTGATTTTTATCAATCTTTTTCCAGCTTTTTTCTTCGTGGTGTGATTTAAGTGTTTTGAGTATATCAAGACTTACTCCGGCCCACTCAGCGACTTTGTCTACATTTTGAGAAAAATCTTCAGATAGTTTTTTCCCAGACAAAGAAACGAGTCCTGTGAGCAACACATCAAAAGTCGGGAGAATAAAAGGGAGGAACTTATAAGGATTTCTGATTCGAAGGTATTCTTCCCGTAGGTAGATTTGCTTATTCCGAAGTTCGTATTCGAGTTTGTGTCTTAGGTCTGCTTTTTTGATACGTACTTTTTCAAACGGATTTCCTTTTCCTAGCACAACTTCTGTGTGATTTTTCATATGAAGAAAATCCAGAGGAAAGACGTCGCTTCCGTTTTTGAGGTCTTCTTCCGTGAGAAAGATAAATGGGATTTTTCTGAGCTCAGATCGTAGATTTTCGAGTTTTTTGAAATCAACTTTGGTAAGGATAAAAATGGGGATAACCTGTCCATCTCGATGATAATTGAGAACATGTGAACACATTCGTCCGAGATTTTTTTTGAGTGCCGAAAGTTTTTCTTTCTCCATATTTGAAAAGATTAATTGTTGTCCAAATTACCAGCTACCGCCGGCTCCACCCCCACCAAAGCCACCGCCTCCGAAGCCTCCAAAACCACCTCCTGAAAAGCCACCTCCGGATCCAAACCCTCCACCGCTTCCCCAACCCCCAAAGGTGCTTATGCCGCTACTAGTCGCTGCGTTTGCCAAGAAAAGAGGAAACGAAAAGAGCATTGAAATAGCTCCCAGAATGAGACTCACAATAAATGCCGCACTAAATACAGCCCAGACGATCAGAAGTACCACTCCGGCAAAGAATATGGCTCCGATGAGAGCACGTGGTTTTCGTTTGTCTTTCTTTACTTTTTGGGTCCATCTTCGGAGAAACGAAAAGACAAAGAGACCAATAAAAAATCCCCAGTAGAACTGTCCTTTGCTGGGTAGTTTTGCGGCCTTGTCCGCGTAGGTGTACTTAGAAATTATATCAGGATCTTGTTCTAAAAACTTCCCAATATCGGTGATTCCATTTGAAATCCCGGTGAAATAATCTCCGACTCTGAAGGCGGGAGGAAAATTCTTTTCGGCGATTTGTTTTGTTCTGAGATCGGGAAGTATTCCTTCCACTCCGTATCCAGTTGCGATGAACCATTTGCGATCGTTCACGGCGATGTTGATCAAGACTCCGTTGTCTTTGTCTTCTTTCCCAATGCCCCACTTGTGTGCGGTTTCTACGGTGAATTCAGAGATGTCTCGGCCGTCTGTGCTTGGGATCGTAAGGACTGCAATTTCAGCCGTGGTTTGTTTTTCAATAGCCCTGATTTGTTGTGTCAGGGTGGCTTCTTGTGATTCACTTAAAATATTCGCTCGATCATTGACCCAGTCGGTATATTCGGGGATATCAATTGCTCCTGCATTACTGACGAGAGCAATAATTCCTAAAAGAAAGGAACAAATGAGTGTTTGTTTTTTCATTCATGCACGAAGATATTTGTTTTCTGGGAAATGGCAAGAAGTGGGTATTGACAGGAGTGGATTGTTTTGTAATTTATTGAGAAGATGAGACAATTAAAAATAACATCAAAAACGACTCCGAAGGAAGGAATATCACTTGATAAGTATTTTACGGAGATGGAAAGGTGTGAATTGATTTCAGCGGAGGAAGAAGCTGAGCTTGCACAAAAAATTAAAAAAGGGGACGCAGAAGCATTAGAAAAACTCGTAAAAGCCAATCTCAGATTTGTCGTTTCTGTTTCCAAGCAGTACCTTGGAATGAAGGGGAAATTTTTGAAATTGGAGGATCTAATTAGTGAAGGAAATATCGGTTTGGTAAAAGCAGCGGAAAGGTTCGATGAGACAAGGGGATTCAAATTTATATCTTATGCTGTGTGGTGGATCCGTCAGTCGATACTTCAATTGTTAGCAGATCACAGTCGTATTATTCGTCTTCCACTCAGTCAGCTTGGGAGTATAAATAAAATAGATAATGCCATAAGACAGCTCGAGCAAGAACTATGTCGTCAACCTTCACCAGAAGAAATTGCAAAGCATTTAGATTTGGACGCAGGAGAAGTAAAATTAAAAAGACAACTTCCGACGGTTAATACCTCTTTAGATTCTTCTTTTACAGATGAGGGGGGTAATTTTTACGATATTCTCCCTGATACAAGTCTCCCGTCTCCAGAAGACACTATGGTAGACGAAAGTTTGAAAACAGAAATTCTGTCCAGTCTCCAATACTTACCGCAGCGAGAACGTTTAATACTGAAAATGTATTACGGATTAGACGGTCACAAAAGTCATACTTATTCAGAAATAGAGGAGCATTTACATCTAGGAAAAGGGAGGGCTCAATCTCTAATCAAGAGAAGTGTGAAATTTCTCCGATGGGGGGGACGATCGGAAAACCTCAAAGAATTTCTCGGAAAATAAAAAATTGCTTTTCTTTCGATAAAGGTTAGAATGCCGCTGAGTTTTTACCCTTTTAGACATGCCTACAAAAAAGAAACCAGCTCCTAAAAAAGCTGAGAAAGCGGCTTCAAAAGCAGGAGATACAAGTGCAAAGAAAATTTTGCTTACCGCTGCGGGATTGCAAAAGCTTCAGGATGAGCTTGAAAATTTGAAGACCCAAGGGCGACGACAAGTGGCCGAACGGTTGAAAGAAGCGATTGCCTACGGAGACCTTTCAGAAAATGCGGAATACGATGAAGCCAAGAACCAACAAGCCTTTGTAGAAGGACGAATCTTGGAGCTGGAAGAACAAATCAAAAACGCGGAAGTAGTGGAAGGGAAAACAGAAGGAATTATCCAAATTGGATCTTCTGTAACCTTGCAACGAAAAGGGGACACAGAAAAACACGAATACACTATTGTCGGATCTACAGAAGCCGATCCGTTGGCTCATAAAATCTCAAATGAATCTCCAGTTGGAGAAGCGATCTTGGGAAAAAAGAAGGGTGAAAAAGTGAAAGTAGACGCACCAGGAGGAGAGTACGAATACGAAATCTTGAAAGTAGACTAGGACTTTCCAATGTACCAATCAAAAAGCACAGTTTTATCACTGTGTTTTTTTTGTTATGATGAAAGTGAAATGAAGCAATACAGACCAGTAGCGGCCATTATTCTAAAACGGGAAATAGAGGGCGAGCAGCGTTATCTTTTGGTTCGAAAGCCGCGCAAACAGCATGACTGGCAATTCCCCCAAGGAGGAGTAGATGCTGGAGAGACAGCGATTCAGGCGGCTCAACGGGAATTAAGAGAAGAGTGTGGAGACGAGTTGGTATTTAAGTTTGAATTAGAAAATTCTGTGGGAGCATATCAATATGATTTTCCAAACAACTTCCAACGACATGCGCCAGATGTGATTGGGGCACGAGTTGAATTTTTTGTGGCTCAATGGCAGGACGGAGAAGCCTTCGTCGATGGAAGGGAAATTATTGAGGCTCGTTGGTTGAATTCACTTGAGATAAAGGTGCTGGTTGCTCCTGAATATTGGAAAGTGGTAGAAGGTTGGTTATAGTTTTTGACAAACTGTGTAAAAGTAACTATTTGTGGTTTCGTTATAATTTTTAGAATGAAAAAGAAGAACCCTGAAACCGAAATTGGAAAGCAAAACCTGAAAGACCTTGGTTTAGTCTCAAAAGGAGGTGTTCAGCCGGTGTGGGATATGGAGGGAGAGTATAAAAAAACAGGAGATGTGAAGATCCCTGAGGGCTATAAGGAAGGAAACCCGGAGGTTATTGCGGCGGTGAAAAATGGTGTGGAGCAGTATTTGGCGGCATTAGAAAACCAATGGGATTTGGATCTTATGGATCAAATGCGGGATTTAGATGACTAAAGAAAATCATCTTCTCTTTTGACATTTCGATTGATATTGCTAAAACGGATGCAATATTTTTTAGTATTAAAAAAATGGTTTTCAAAATGAAAGAAGTCTTCGGCGGAAAGAACTCAGAAGAGACCGCCTATATTTTATTACATGACGGTGAAAAGGTGAATGTCGCTTATTCCGGAGCAAAGGAGGGCGAACATGTAGTAGCTGATGTAAAGGGGTATGTAAATTTTGTGTTGCAAAATAATCCGGATTTTTCGAAAAACAAACTTCGTGTTTCAGCGAATGCTCCTCAAGATGTTAAGACAGCATTTCCAAAAGCAGTAGAAGATTAGTTTTGCCTCAAAAACGCCTCAATAAACCCATCTAAGTCTCCATCAAAGACTTTATCAGGATTTGAATGTTCGAAGTTCGTTCGGTGATCTTTGACCAGCTTGTAGGGCTGGAGTGTGTACGTCCGGATTTGTGATCCGAAAGAATTTTCCATAAGTGCGCCTCGGAGTTCGTTGATCTCTTGGGCGTTTTGTTCGAGTTTGAGTTGGAGCAATCGTGACTTCAAAACCTTCATTGCAGCGGCTTTGTTTTGGAGTTGTGATTTTTCGTTTTGGCAACTGACGGAGATATTCAATGGCAAATAGGTGATCCGAACCGCTGAGTCTGTCGTGTTTACACTTTGTCCTCCATTTCCAGAAGCTCGGAATACATCGATCCGGAGATCATTTTCATCGATTTCTATGTCGGTATCCTGCTTGATCTCAGGCAATATTTCTACTCGAGAAAAGGATGTTTGTCGGAGGTTTTTGGCATTGAACGGACTGAGTCGGATAAGTCTGTGTACGCCGTGTTCACTTTTGAGTAGTCCATATGCATTGAGTCCATTGATTTCAATAGTGGCTGATTTAAGCCCTACGTCAGAAGGGGATTCATCGAGAATCGTTGTTTTCCATCCTTTTTGTTCTGCAAATCGGAGATACATCCGATAAAGCATTTGGGAAAAATCTTCGGCATCTTGCCCACCATTTCCGGTTGAGATTTTCAAGATCACATTGTGACTATCATATTCTCCAGAGAGGAGTGTTTCTGTTTCTGCGGTGTTGAATTTTTTTTCTGTTGAACAAAGTTCTTGTTCAATTTCTTCGAGTTCATTTTCTTCTGAAATATCGATTAATTCGGCTGCTTCACTGATGAACGACTGAATACTTTTCCAGTTTTTTAACGAGTTTTCGAGATGGGCGGCTTTTTGTGAGATTTCTTGTGCGACGTCTGGATTATCCCAAAAATCGCTCTGATTCATCTGTTCTTTGTATTGGTTTAACTCTTCCTGCTTTTGTTCTAATTCGAGCGTAGGGAGAAGTTTATGAAATTTTTCATCCAGGATTTTACAGCGTTCGAGAAGGTCTGATTTTTCGGTCATTAAGAGAATATAAAAAGGTAGGAACACACCATGGTGTGTTCCTACAAAAAAATACTATATATTTGGTCAACGTACTCGTTTTCGCAAGAATGCTGGAGTATCGAGATCACTGGCTTCATCTCCGCTTCCATCAATGCTGAATGTTTTTCGCATGAGAGCAGAATGTCCTGGTTTTTTCTTTTCTTGTTCAGAGAATCCTGTCGCGATCACAGTGATTTTCATTTCACCTGTGTAGTTTTCATTGATCACCGCTCCAAAGATAATGTTTGCATCCGGATCCGCAGCTTCTGTAATTGTTTTTGCCGCTTCATCCACTTCAAACATAGAAAGGTCAGTTCCTCCCGTAATGTTAAAGAGAACTCCTTTGGCTCCGTTGATAGATTGATCGAGAAGGGGAGATTCGATAGCCGCTCGAGCCGCTTCTACCGCTCGGTCAGCTCCTGCTCCGTATCCGATGCCCATGAGAGCCGTTCCAGCATCTTTCATAATAGATCGAACGTCGGCAAAGTCCACGTTGATCAATCCGTGCAAAGTAATCAAATCAGCAATTCCTTGAACGCCTTGTCGTAACACTTCATCCACCACAGAAAAGGCATCTGTGAGAGGTGTTTGTCGATCGATGATAGACAAGATTCGATCATTTGGAATCGTGATCAGGGTATCTACATTTTTTGCCAATTCTTCAAAACCAGCTTCCGCTTTTTTACCTCGTTGTTGTCCTTCAAAAGAGAATGGTCGAGTGACCACTCCAACCGTGAGGGCTCCAAGTTCTTTTGCGATTTGAGCCACGATAGGTGCGGCTCCAGTTCCTGTCCCTCCTCCGAGTCCGCAGGTCACAAAAACCATATCGGCTCCTTTGAGAGAGGCTTTAATTTCTTCAATAGATTCTTCCGCTGCACTTTTTCCCACTTCTGGATTGGCTCCTGCCCCAAGTCCTCGTGTCGCCTCAAGTCCAATGTGTACTTTTTCAGAGGCTTTTGAGTGGTACAAACTTTGTGCGTCTGTATTGATGGCAATAAATTCTACGTTCAAAAAGTCAGAGCTCGCCATTCGGTTGACCGCATTACATCCTCCTCCTCCAACACCAATCACTTTGATATTGGCTACAGGTGTGATGCTAGGATCTACTTGTTGAGAAGAGGCCTGTGCTGGTGTTGCAGTATGTCCAGCACCACGGTTCTTCTTGTTTTGTTCGATGGCGGATTGAAGAAGATCTTTCATGTTTACGAGTGGGTTTTATCAAGCTTTTTGCTTAAGGAATAAGTTTTTTAAAGAAATCAATAATAGAGTTTCCGATACCTCCAAAGTTAAAGTTCAACATAGAACGACTTCCTCCGTATCGATTGGCAAAGTGCAGAAGTCCAATAGCCGTACAGAAGCTTGGGTCATCGACACGATCGACGATTCCTTCTACATCCAAAGGGAAACCAATTTTTACCGGAAGTCCGAGTGCATTTCGGGCGAGGTCACTCACTCCAGGTGTTTTGACCGCTGCTCCACAGAGAACGGCTCCTGCTGGGAGCATTCCGGCTCGTCCGATTTTGGAAAGTTCATCCAAAACCATGAGGAAAATCTCGTGGTATCGAGCTTCTATGATCTGAGCAATTTGTTTCTTGCTCACTGAATGAGTGTCTGATTTTGAGATTTGAGCGAGATCGATTTGGTCCCGTTCATTTACGTCATCTGGGAGACAGCTTCCAAATTCAATTTTTAGTTTTTCGGCTGTGTCGATCGCGACTCGTGCTCCGATCGCAAGATCGTTGGTCACGTGCTCTCCTCCGACAGGGATCACACTTGAGTAGATAACAGTTCCTTCTTCGAAGACCGCTACGTTTGTAGAGCTGGCTCCAACTTCGATAAGGACGACTCCGAGTTCTTTTTGTTGTCGTGTGAGAACGGCTTCTGCACACGCGAGGTGAGAAGGTACGATTTCTTCGATATTAACTCCGGTTTGATAGAGTGTTTTTTCTAGGTTTTTTACAGAAGAGGTTTGTCCAGCAATAATGTGTGCTTCTACTTCAAGTCGAATACCGCTCATTCCGACCGGATATTTTACTTGGTGTTGAGAGTCTACCGCAAAACTTCGTGGAATAATTCGTAAGATATCTCGGTTGGCCGGCAAGCTCACCGCTCGGGCGGCGTCCATAACTCGGTCAACATCATCCTCTGTGATTTCAGAATTATGACCACTAATGGCGATAACTCCTTTTGAATCGTATGTTTCGAGATTTGGCCCAGAGAAGTTTACAAATACACGGTGAATCGCTTCTCCGCTCATACGTTCGGCTTCTTCGAGAGCTGCTGTGATATTACTAATAGCTTCATCCATGTCAGAAACAACTCCTTTGCGGATTCCGCTAGAGGGAGAAGATCCAACTCCAATGATATTAACGAGGTTTTTTTTGTCGTCTTCGACAACTCCAACGACGGCTCGAATCTTAGAAGAACCTACATCGAGGGCTGTGAATACTTTTTGACTCGACATGTTTGGGTGAAATTTATTTTTCGATTTTTGGCTGAAATCCAATTGGGATCAAAACCAACAACGAAAACGATAACAAATCGCAAAACAATGCGCAACTATTTTTTCCGCGTTTCCCGCATCTGAACTGATTTTTTGATCAATTTATATGGCTCCAAATCATAGGTTTTGATTTCTGGTCTCCAAAATAAAAAAACTCAAGAAACAACAATTGTGTTCAGCTTGAATCGCATTAATACGTTACATAAATTATTACTCGGAAATATTCTTCTATCTTTGTGAAATATTTTGTGTGCTTTTTTGAATTAGAATGTGTTTTAATGGTGATTAGATCTTCTCTTTTTTGACTCTTTTTTGTGTTCTTTTTTTGTCTCATTGATCACTTTTTTTATTCATTATTTATAAGCTCCTTGTAGTACACCTTTTACCACATTTCCAAATGCCCAGATATGGAAAGCGATCATTGATTCTCCTTTCTTTTCTTTTATTGCTCGGAGACGGAGGTATATGTCCTCGAGTTCGACAACGGTTCGTTCTTTTTTTCCTTTTCCATACATCATATACCCACCAAAGAGGCCTGGTTTTACTGGTTTTCGTAATTCTTTTTGTTGTTCGGTATAGGTGGAGAACATTGTTTCAGATACAGGACGGGGTCCAAAAAAGGTCATATCACCTTTCATGATATTGAGAATTTGGGGAATTTCATCAATATGTGTTTTTCGAAGGAATTTCCCTAGTGGAGTGATCCGAGAGTCCTCTTTGTCGTTCTTTTTATGATTTTGTAAGAGTTCTACAGGAACGTTTTTTTCGGCTCCGTGTTGCATCGTTCGGAGCTTGTAAAGATTGAAAAGCTCTCCGTCTTGTCCCACTCTTTTTTGCTTGAAAATAAAGTGTTTTCCAAAACTATCCAACCCAGAACGAATCTTCATTCGGGTGTCTTTTTTGGTGGAAATTACTTCTTCATTTCCTGAAGTATTGGTTTCATTCAAAACCTCTTCGAGGGAAATTTGATCGGGTGTTTCCGTTAAAATCACTTCAGAATTTGTACTCATTTATCGGGAGGTGAGAGTGCACTTTTTCTAGTGATTTTTGCTGTTTTGTCAAATTTTGGGAATGTTTTAAAATAAGCTCATTTGTTCGTTTTCTTCTTTTTGTTCTGTCTTTTTTTCAGGTCTGTCTTCTTTGTCATACTTTCGGACGAGCCGTTCATACCGTTGTTGGAGGTTTCGAAATTTAAGTTTCTCCAAAAAGGCATCACTGAGGACGGGTTCGAAGTGAAATTCTTCCTCGAGACTATATTCCACAGGGACATCCGTTCGAATCTCTGCGAGAAATTGAAAGTGTTTTAAGTCTTCTCGTCCAGCTTCAAATTTTTCTCGGACCTTTGGTTTTAGATCGTCGAGATGTTCATAAATTCCTGCAATAGATCCATATTCTTGGAGGAGGTCAGAAGTCGTCTTTGGGCCTACGCCAGAGAGTCCGGGATAGTTGTCTGAACTGTCTCCTGTGATCGCCTTGAAATCCACCATTTGTTCCGGATTGATCCCATACCTCGCTTGCGTTTCTTCGGGACCATATTCAACGGAAGCTTCGATTTTTCCGTTGAGTTTGACGAGCTTTATTTTGTCTGAGACAAGTTGGGTAAAGTCGAGATCTCCACTGATGATTTTGACATCAAATCCTTGTTGTGCCGCTTGCACGGCAATGGTCCCAATGACGTCATCGGACTCAAATCCCTCTGCAGTGAGAGCTGGAATATCAAAGGCATGAAGCATTTCTTCGACCAGGGGGACTTGTTCGTGAAAATCATCTGGGGTTTTGGCGCGTTGGGCTTTGTAGCTTTCATCGGCTTCGTGTCGAAATGTTTTTCCGCAGTCAAAGCTGGTGATCAGTACATCCGGATGAAAGTGTTCTATGATATTGAGAAGCATAGAGGTGAATCCGTATACCATTCCAACTGGTCGACCATTCCAAAGAGGATTGAAGCTTTTGGCGAGTCCGTGATAGGCCCGATACATAAGGGCATGTCCGTCGATTAAAACCAGCGTTTTTTTCTTCATATAATAGTAAGAATTTTAAAAGTATATTTTTACAATAGATAGTCTCTTTGGAAAGGTGAAATGATCGCAATTCCTCTTTGTTTGTGCTATAATAGCCGGATTTGTTAATTTCTCAAATGGTAAAAACACTTACGAAATCATCCACACCTGCAAAGGCCAAAAAATCAAACGTACATTCGTTTACAGTTGGTATTACAACTCCTATTACGGTCAATAACGGAGGCATGCATATTTGCACAGCCGTAGAAGCTATGAGTGAGTTGGGATTCAAAATATATGCGTTAGCAGAAGGAGATGAACATGCACAAAATGAATGTTTTAATCTTTTGGAGAAATACCCAAACAACTTCGAGGTATTGGAAAGTGTCTCTCAAAACCGAGATTCTATCTTGGAAAAATCAGATGTGGTTTTGTTTCCAACGATGCCAGAAGCAAGTGTGTTGAAGGGATTGCAGGCTCAAAAGATTGTTGTGATTGCACCAGAAGGATGTGGGATTGAAAATTTTAACCCACAACGGGAAACCGGAAACGGATTTACTTTCTTGGAAGGAAATTTCTGGTCTATGATGGCTTCTATTATCCGAGCGAGTGAAAATATGAAATTCAAATATGATTGGAATACACTCAAAAAGAATATTGAAAAATCTCTCTAATTTTAAAACATGCCTTTTGATCTTACATTCGCACTCGGTGTACTTGGGGGAGCCGTTTTAGTTCTTGGGGCCGCTTGGCCGAGTAAGGATTGTCATCCGGTTAAGTCCCTAAAAAACTGGCTCTTGGCAGGAGGAACGGTATTAATGGCACTCTATTCTTGGTTGAATTACCTGGATGGAGGCCCTATTTTCTTTTTGTTGCTTCAGATTTTGATCATCATTTCAAGTGTATTGATGATGTTGGATACAGATGATCGGATTGACGCTGCTGTTTTATCAGTAGCAGGGTTGGGGCTTGTGATTTGGTCATTGTATTTATTTGAAGGGTATCTCACGCTTTTCTTTATCTTTGGATTGATTTTCCTTGGGATCGGATATGCGTTGGATATGGGATCGATTAAGCGAAGTGCGATGTTGACCTTGGGAAGTGCTCTGATTGCACTTTTTAGTTATCTTACTCAGAGCTGGATATTCTTTTGGCTCAATGTTTTCTTTGCTCTTTTCTCAGGATATTATCTCGTTCTCGGAATTCGTTCTCTGAAGAAAAAATGAAGTTCTAGAATTCTTTCATAAAAAGTTGTCGTTATTGTCAAATTCTGTTAAAAAATAAATCGAATTAACTAGAACTGAAGGCAATATGTCAAAATTTGCGAAAAAAGCAGCTCCTTATGTCTTTACGGGACTGTCTTTTTTTGCGTTAAAAGGAGATGCCACAATTGAAAAAAAAGGAGGAGTGTTGAAAGGGAAAGAAACACCAGATAAAATTATTCCCTACACGGATACGATACAAAAACAGATTGGGGATACATTAAATTTGACTCCAAATTTAGAAGGCGGAGATCCTCCAGATCTGGAGATTTCGGATACCACAAGAGTTCGAATTGATATAGCAAAGGCACTCCTTGAAAAGGTGACTCAAAGCACGGGAGAAGAACAAGATCTACATGAGAAAAACTTACAGAAACACCTTATTGCACTTCAGCAGGATTTTCATGTTCCGGAAGATATTCCACTTGGTTGGAGTGGGAAAAAAGATTATTTGGAAGTATGGAAGTTTATAGCGGAAGCCTATTATGCATTAAAGAATAATATTTTTGCGTTTAGTGCGTATGAGAATGTTCAAAAATTGGGAAGTGAGGATAAAGAGTTATTGATTTCTATATATCGTAATATGGGACGGTGTGCGGAGTCTTCGAATGAGGATAAAATTGCTGCGCAATATTATGCGGATGGATTTGCGTATAGTAAAGAAGTGGGAGATGACTTATCAGCGGCTATTTACGCATCGGATTTGGGGTATATGTATCGGAAAAAATTGGATGAAGGGTTAGAAAAGGCCAAAGATTGGTATCAAAAGTCACTTGAACATGCTCAAAAATCGAAAGATGCGTTTCGTATCGCGTATGCCAAGCAGATGATTGCGGTGATTTATACCAATGAGTTGGATGAATTTAGCATTAAGGTACAAGAGGAAAAGTTGAAAGACTCACCAGATGAGCTACAAAAGTGGAGAGAGCAATATGCTCAGAAACTTTTAAAAATTCGGATTTTAGTTTCAGAAGCTCTTCGAGCTTATCGAGAAATGAATGATGAGATCGGGATTGCTGATTTGGAACGACATACTAAATGGTTAGATTATCAGGAATCAAAATTAAATGAGCATCAGAGACCTTTGGAGAAAAGTGTGCTCATGGCTTGGAAAAATGAGGTTGAATCTACTGTCCATGATTATGAAGCATTAGGAAATACACAGGATGACGCCGTTTATCAGGCATTGAAGGAAAACTGGATGACGTTGTCCCGGGTTTATGATGACTTAAAAGATTTAAAGGGGGCAATGAATGCTGCCCAAAAGGCATTGGAATACTCAGAAAAATTAGGAAATGAAGGGGTGGAAGCAAAATTAGAAATGATTCGACTTACCGTTCCCTTAAAAACGTGGCTTCTGATTAATGATTTATTGGATGGAGTTGGGTCAGAAGAAAAAGAGAAGTTAATGAAAGAGTTAGCAGATTCAGAGGCCGAACTCAAGGTAACAGAAGCCGAAATGGAGGCAGAAGTAGCAGAAGCAAAAAGAAAGGCTACCGAAAAAGTAAATTTTTGGTTAAAGTTACAAGCTATCGTAGGAGCCTTGGGGACAGGAGTAATTGTCCGATTTTGGAGGAAATCCGTATCACAAAAACGACAAATCGAGCAACAAAAGTCTATCCTTGAAGGGAAAAATAAACTCATTCAGGATGCCATTTCCGCGGCAAAATCTTTGTTGTTCCCAAAACTCAGAGCGTCTCTCAGTGCATTTGAAAACTTTGTAGGCGTGGAGAATGGATTTGTCCTTTTGAACGCGAAAGATGTCTTGTCCGGAGATTTTTATTTTGGGAAAAATCTTTCTAAAAATATTTTTGTCTCGGTCTCTGCAGACTGTACGGGGCATGGGGTTCCGGGGGCATTGTTAAGTGTTTTGATGCAATCTTTGTTAGAAGATATGATCAACGAAATTAAACTGAAGAAGAAAACAGAGGCTGAGATTCGTCGTATGTTAGAGGAGAATAATGGGCAGTTTTTTGTCCAAGCAATTGAAGAATTAACGGCAAAGGCCCTTGCCTTCCTGAAAGGAGATTGGGATATGGATTCTGTTCCCCAAATGTCCGCCATCATTTTAGATGGCTTATCCTATAAGGATTTCGTAAAAGACTTTCGGGCAAAAGGTGATCACGGGATGGAAATGAGTCTGAATATTTTGGATAGAAAGTCCGGGGTCTACTTCCTCGGGGCGGGACATGACGATTATGTTTCAAGGAAGGATGGGGAACTTGAACGAATTCATGGAAGCAAGCGGTCTATATCGGATCTGGGACTCTTTGAGAACGCTCCTTCGGCATTAAAGGAGTTTCGAATAGAAAAATTTGATTTAGATGAAGGAGAGTGGCTTTATTCATTTTCCGATGGATATTCAGATCAATTTGGAGGGAAAGAAGGCGGGAAGTTTAAATCGAGAAAATTTAAAAACTTATTGTTGGAAATTTCTTCAAAGAATCCATTTGAGCAGGTGCAGACATTGCAACGTGCCTTAAAGAAATGGCAGGGGCGCTTAGAACAAACAGATGATATTCTTGTGGTGGGGATATCTGGTGATGTTTTTAAAAGTACTTGAAAAAAAATAAAAATATGATATAATAGTCTTGTTTTAAACATTTTATTCTTTAAACCCAAATAAAAATGAAAAACAAAACTTGTTCGGCAACAAACGGATTCCTTGTAGTAGGAGTTGTTTTGGCATTGGCTTTGTCTGTTGCGTCTTTGGTTCTTACATTGAAACAATGTGATAATATGTGTGCAGATGATGTGTCATCAAACGTTGAAACACGTCTTATGCAGGGTGTTATTGACGGAACTCGACGATAATATCTTCTGAAATTATCTCAAGGCACCTCTAGCAGTTTTGTTGGGGGTGTTTTTTATTGCCAAAATATTTTTCAATCGCCAGAATGGAGGCGATTTTTTTATCTTTCAAAATGACACAAAAAAATACATTCGAACTCAAATCAGGATTAGCTCAAATGATGAAGGGGGGAGTAATTATGGATGTGATGAATGTGGAGCAGGCAAAGATCGCAGAAGAAGCGGGTGCCGTGGCTGTTATGGCTCTTGAAAGGATTCCGTCTTTGATTCGGCAACATGGAGGTGTCGCGCGAGCAAGCGATCCACAAATGATTTTAGATATCAAGGCCGCAGTCAGTATTCCCGTGATGGCAAAAGTTCGAGTGGGACATTTTGTAGAAGCGCAGATTTTAGAAGCGTTGGATATAGACTTTATTGATGAATCAGAAGTGCTTACGCCAGCAGATGATGAAGCCCATATTGATAAAGAGGATTTCAAATTGCCATTTGTATGTGGGGCGCGAAATTTGGGAGAAGCATTGCGTCGTATTGATGAAGGGGCTGCGATGATCCGAACCAAAGGAGAAGCGGGAACCGGGAATATTGTAGAAGCCGTTCGACATTGGACTCATATTCAGAAAGAAATTCATTCTTTGACCAAAAAGAATTTGGCTCAAAAAGCTACCGAGTACCGAGTGCCTGTGGAATTGCTTGCAAATGTATTCGAAAATAAACGTCTCCCAGTGGTGACCTTTGTAGCGGGAGGAATTGCAACGCCAGCGGATGCAGCTATGATGATGCAATTGGGTGCAGAAGGTGTATTTGTGGGGTCGGGAATATTTGCTTCCAGTGATCCGCAAAAAATGGCCAAAGCAATTGTAAAGGCAACGATGAATTATGATGATCCGGCTATTTTAGCAGAGGTTTCCAAAGGGTTAGGACAAGCTATGCGGGGACAAGAAATTTCTGAACTAGAAGTTGAATTTGCAAAGAGAGGATAATGACATCTGAACTTCTTAAGCTTCGAAACATTGGAAAGCGGATCGCGGAAGATTTGGAGGAGATTGGTGTTTATACTCCTGAAGAATTGAAAAAAGTTGGTCCAGAAGAAGTAATGCTTCGAATTTTTGAAAAAAAAGGATGGCAAAAGGGAATGTGTACTTGTTTTCTGTATGCTTTGGAGGGTGCGATTACTGATACTCGTTGGAATGAGATTCCAGAAAGACGAAAAAAGGAATTTTTAAAATTTGTGAAAGAATTGAGAGGCAGTTTACCCAGCATGAAAAAATGAATCAAAATAGAGTAGGGGTTTTGGCTCTTCAGGGATCTTTCGCAGAACATGGACAGTTGTTGGATGAAATGAGAATAAATTTTTTATTCGTGCGCAAAAAAAGTGATCTAGAAAAGGTGTCTTATTTGATTATTCCCGGAGGAGAATCAACAACTATGACCAAGCTTTTGAAGGCGTATGATATGTGGGATGAAATACTTCATCGGATACAGAGAGCAGACTTAAAAATATTTGGAACGTGTGCGGGGGCAATCTTGTGTGAGCGGTTTGGGGCTGATTTTGAAATCGATCGAAATGCTTATGGAGCACAACAAGATTCTTTTATAGATAATCTTGATTCAAATGTATTTTCACACTTAAAAGGCGTGTTTATCCGTGCGCCTCGATTTAAACATGTTGGGAAGAGTGCAAAGGTTTTGGCGAGCTACAAAGGGGAACCTGTGTTAATTCAATCGGGAAATATTTTGGCGGCGACATTTCACCCAGAGCTTTCCGGGGAGGTGAGAGTTCATGAATATTTTTTGAAGCACTTTTAGTTGCAAATTTTTTCGAAATAGTGAAAATAACTTGGCTCTCATTGGTGACGCGCGAGTGGTGGAATTGGTAGACACGCTGGTCTTAGGAACCAGTGCCTCACGGCGTGTGGGTTCGAGTCCCTCCTCGCGCACCATAAGAAAAAGCCCCTTTCGGAGCTTTTTTATTTTTATTATGATTTTCTTTTTCTATTCATCAATATCGAGAAGTGCTTTTTCGATATCTCCTTCTCGTCGAGCTCCTGTATAAATTTTTTGAAGAGCTGGACCTTCTGTTATGCTTTCTCTTGCTTCTCGTTTTGCTTTTGCTTCATCTTGAAGGATTTGAGTAGAAGATCTCCATCGATCACTGAAGTCTCCAAGATTGTCTTTGAAGTGCTTTCGGCTTGATACAAACCATTTTGGTTTTGATGAAAGGGGGCTGCTCCGATCCATTTCTGTAGCCGTTCCATATCGAAGTCGTGTTTGGTAGGATTGACGTCGCTGGTTGCGTTCGTTTTCTGTTGTGTCTTCGTTCCGTCGATAGTCCACAGCAATGTTGTATTTTTGAGAGTGATATTGTCGATCAGACATAGTTCGACGTTTATATGGTGATTCTTCATCTTTTACTTCTCTATCAATCCCGCCACGACCGAGAGATGCGGAACCGAGTCGGCGATAGCTAGCGTTCAAACCCTCGGGTTCTGCTTCTTCTTTTTTTGCTTGTATTCGTGCACGAAGAGCTTCCCACCGGTTTTGTAATCGTCGAGAATCAATATCTTCTGGGGTAGATCCAAAATCAGTATCTTCTACGGCATCACAAGAGGGAACCATTTTCCAGTCTTGCGGAATATCACAAGGGCTTCGGAAAGTTTGACAGTGTCCACTTGGACTTACTGCGGCTTTTGTGATTTGCGCACACATGACCGGTGCATCAGATTGTGCATGAGAGAGCAATGGAAGAAATAAGAGAATTCCAAAGAGCCAATACGTTTTTTTACCCAGCTTTGATTGTCTGCTGAAATGGGTATTGTTGGGTTTGTGCAATGTAGATATCATTTTTTTAGAAGGGTTAGAATTTATATTTAGTCTCGTTCAGCCAGACGTTGTTCTCTTGCCAAGTTTCGTTGCAAGATAAGTCGTTCTGCAAAGAGAGCGAAAATTTGTTGTTTAATTTCTTCTAATCGAGCTTCCATTTCAGAGATAGTAGTGTAATCACTGGCACTACTTGAAGCAGAGCTAGTAGAACTTGAGCTTGATGAACTACTAGATGAACTAGTACTAGAATCATCACTTTCATCATCAGAATCTCCATCTAAATCCAATGTAGCCCCAAGTCCGTATTGTTTTAGACGAGTAAGTGTTCGTTGGAATCGAGCTTCTTGTTCACTGGTGAATTCTTTTTCTGTTGTAAACGTCTTAATTGCGCTTCGTCCAAATTTTTTGTCATCACCGGCTTCTGTTTTGTAGAAATATCCGGCTGCATAGTATTTTGTGGCAGGTTCAAGTCCGGTTACATAGGCTTTAGTAAAGCTTTCTCCGGCATCAACTTCTCCTACTGGATCAGAAAGATCTGTATTTTTTGAAAGTGTGATTTTGAATCCATCAAATTCTTTACTGGTGATGCTTGTAGGGCTAGACCAAAAGAACTGTGCTGATTTGTCATATTTTACAATTCGGAGTTCTCCAAAATCATAAGCCGCATCATCTGTACTGCTATTATTTACGATTACGGGGTCGTTTGGTTCAAGGAGTTCGGATTCTACGTCTCCAACAGTTGGCCATTCCCATTTTAGGATTTTTGATCCGTTTCCAAGCACTGTTTCTCGACCATCTTTCGTGTATGTATAGACTCGGAAATAGTAAATTTCATCTCTTTCAAAATCTGCAGCCCGCATAGAACGGACAGTTCCAGTTCCTTCCATGAGTACCCGGTAAGCTTTATCAATTCGAATATCCGTCTGGTTGGTGCTCCATTGAAGCGCATATCCTTCGACGTTTGCCATGTTTTCTGCGGGGAGTGCTTTCCAGCTGAGCTCGATATCAAGGTCAATGCTACTGGCTGGCGGAGTCATCGCTATGTTTTCAATTTCAGCACCAAAAACGGGAGTTGCAAAAATTCCCAGGGCAAGAGAGATTCCAATACCGGTAATCCATTTTTTCATGTTTGTATATTAGAAAGTGTTTGTCCGTGTGCTTCAGACGACAGGTACTACGTACTGTGACAGAAAACATTTCAAAACACGCTGAAGATAGCTTATTGCTTTTCAGACATGGTGTCAAAAATGCGGTCTTGCATTTCGATATGTGGAATTGGATTGTAAACTTTTTCTATTCCAAACCGAGATCATGTTCGAGACCTCGCCATTGTTTTGGAGGCCATACAACGACCAGGGCTTTCCCTTTAATGTATTTTTTGGGAACAAAAGCTGTGTTTGTGTCATCACATCCTTGCGGTTCAAAACATCTTCGAGCATCTAGGCTTTCGATTCGGTTGTCTCCAAAGCAGAGGTATTCTCCTTCTGGTACTTCAAAACGAGCCTTGGTGGTAGAAGTTCTTCCTTCGTTTTTCGCGGAGAGATATGTCTCGGGGAGTTCTTGTCGCTCAATACCTTCGGCTTCATTGGTGAGATAAACCTTTCCATTTTCAATCTCCACTATGTCTCCTGGGATTCCGATCACTCGTTTGATGTATTTCTTCTTCATGAGTTTTCCATTTCCGACTTCTGTGGGAGGGACAAAAACCACAATCTCTCCTCGTTTTGGGTCTCGTAGAAATGAGTACACTGCTTCATTTACAAAAATTGTTTCGCAACTTTGGCTTCCATATTTATTGGTTCCTTTGAGTTTATCAACAATAGTTCGACATCGTTCTTTTTGGCATTTTCCATCGACAAAGTTTAGGGTGTCACACATAGAGGGACCAGAAACCTGGAAGAATTGAAATATATATACTCGGACAATTACAACGACGAGGATCAAAATTGTAAATTCGAGCACAAAGCTCAACCAAGATTGATCGGGATCTTTAAACCAGCTTTTCATGTTTTTAGGGCCATGTTACCGAGGCAGTCTAGGATGGAATCTTTTTTTCAGCAAATTTTTTTGGACGTGATATCCCCCTTCGCTATAGATGGGAGGTTGGCTGGGTGCCTTGTTTTCTTAGCTGCGGAGGATGGGGATTTCCCCAGATTGGCAAAGAATCCCCTATGATATACACTTAGGATAATGAAGCTTGGTCATACCGGT
>JBNKLH010000005.1:0-18069 GCA_050292255.1 Candidatus Altimarinota bacterium
CTTTTTGTTCTTCCCATATTTTTATTTTTAGTGAGTAAAATAGATCTTTCGTACTTCTTTCGTTACATATAGAAAGCAAAACGAAAAACCTATTTATTGGAGGACTCGAAAACGAAAAGAACGGATCTATTGCGGGATGGAAGTGATTTTTTATAAACACTTTCCGTCACCGTTCCGCACCCTATTTTCTTTTGAGTTCTTGTCAAACGGGATTGCGTATTTCCGGATTTTTCCTACAATCAGCGCAATGAAAACCTCTCCTCGAAGCCATAAACTTGCCAGTATCATCGGAGAACAACTTCCTCCGATGGTGGAAAAGTTTTTGACGCCAAATCAAGTGGGATTTCTCACGATTACCGCTGTGGAAGTGTCTGGTGATTTGGGATTGGTGGATGTGTTTATCAATGTTATGGGGGCGAATTCTCAGGAAGCTCTTAAAAGTTTGGCAAAGGTGACCCCGAAAATCCGATTTGAACTCCTCAAAAAAGTGAAACTCCGACGAGAATTTATCCTGCGATGGAAGATTGATCAGGGGCGAATGAATATGGGGAAGTTTTAGAATGAAACCCCTCCGTCCCGCGGGACGGGACACCTCCCCTTATCAAGGGAGGCTTATTAGGAACTTTTTTATGAAAATACTCATCGCGACTGGAAATGAAGGAAAAAAGAAGGAAATGCTAGAGGCGTTTCGGGGGCATGTATTGGATGATCTTGAAGTACTTTCATTGAAAGATGTAGATGTGGCCGGAGATGTAGAGGAGACAGGGAAAACCTTCGAAGAAAATG
This sequence comes from Candidatus Altimarinota bacterium, assembly GCA_050292255.1. Classification (GTDB taxonomy): domain Bacteria; phylum Patescibacteriota; class Gracilibacteria; order UBA4473; family UBA4473; genus JBNKLH01. The sequence goes on from JBNKLH010000005.1 coordinate 787, forward strand.
CGCTTTTGAAGGCAAGATTTTTTGGGGATCAAGCGGGGATTCCGACGATCGGAGAGGATTCGGGATTGATCTTATCTGCGTTTCCGGAGAAGTTTGGGCTTCGTACACGGCGAGAACTAGACGCCAAAGATGATATCGAATGGATGGAAAAATTCCTCGATCTTATGGAAGGAGTTGAAGAACGAGCCGCGACCTTCTTTTCAGCGACAGGGTTTTATGATCCGGTTTCAAAGCAAGAAGCTTCGTTCCTCGGGCAAACCGCGGGAAGTATTTTGGATATGCCGCAGACAGAGTTTGAGCCGGGGATTCCGGTGTCTTCTATCTTTCTCGCAAATGGTCAGGATCGAGTATATTCGGCGCTTTCTCGCGAAGAAAAAAATGCGATTTCTCATCGTGGGAAATCGGTGAAACAGTTGGTGGAGTTTTTGCGACAACTGTAGATACGGGCCTTTCTTCGTTCTTTTTTTCCCGCAAAAAAAGAACCAAAAAAGCTCTCGGCGGTGATCCATCATTGAATCCATTTGCAAAATCATTTCTGCTCCGACTTCGTCTCCACGACGAAATGATTTTGAATGGAGTGAAATTCTTCCTCAATGCCGACGGATTGGAACTTTTTTTATATTTAAATTCTAAAAAGAAGGTCTCGCCAGCCGGTGACTCGTTTTCCTCGTTTTTTGAAGTGTTTGGTGTGGTTTCGGGATGGATAAGAAAAGATGGCTCCGAGTTTTTGGAAGAATATTTTTTGAGCTTTTTGTTTTTGGAGTTTTACGAGTGCTCGGACGAGAAGGTTTCCTCCGATGCGCGCATTCTTTTTATCGAGTCGGAAGATAGTATCGAAGGAATCTACTTTGAATCGTTTTTGTAGGATGACGGGGCCTTCATCGACTTTTTCGCTCATAAAATGAACCGTTGCTCCGGCGTGTTTTCGATTGTGAAAAAGTGTCCAGAAACTGGCAAACGTTCCCCGGTGTTCTTGTACCAGAGAAGGGTGAAAGTTGATGGCTCCTTCGTTTGGGATTCTGAGAATGTGTTTTTTGACGATTTGAATCAGCAAGCAAGAAACGAGATAGTCGGGTTCTAGATTTTCAATAAATTCTTGTACTTCTTCGGAGTTTACATTGTCTGATTTCAACAAAGGAAATCCATACGTATCCGCCATTTCTTGCATACGGAAATATTCTCTTTTTTTGTCTGGGGTTACATATTTGGAGGCGCGCATTTTTGCGTTCAACAAAAAACTGGCCAGTATAGACTTCATCGCAAATTTGAGTCCTGACTTTTTGATATATTTGAGAAAGTCTTTCCAGCCTTTTTTATTATGTGTCCAGAGAGGCGTAGCGACCATTCCGACCACTTCAATGCCATATTTTTTTCGGAGTGTGTTTTTGAGAAATGCACGTACACCAATGTTGGCGACGGGATAATTCAGGGCGGTGAGGAGGACAACTTTCATTTTAACTTTGTTATTCTTGTTTTTTTTATACAATTGTAAAGACCTAATTTCTTACAATCGACTCATGACACCCAAATACAAACGTATTCTGCTGAAACTTTCTGGAGAAGCACTCCTTGGGAAGAAGCAATTTGGGATTGATTATGACATTTTGGATCGAATTTGTGATGAGATTTCGGAAGTATATGAGTTGGGAGTACAAGTTGCAGTGGTGATCGGAGCCGGAAATATCTGGCGAGGAGCTTCAAATTCAGAATCAGGGATTGATCGGGTGCCATCAGACTATATTGGGATGCTTGGGACGGTGATGAACTCAGTCGCACTTCAGGCAAAATTAGAAACAAAATACAACATCCCAACACGGGTGTGTTCTGCGCTGGATATTCCCGCAGTGGCGGAGCCGTTTATCACTCGACGATGTGAACGACATCTCGAAAAAGGTCGAATCGTGATCTGTGCAGCCGGAACCGGGAATCCATATTTCACAACTGATTCAGCAGCGGCCTTGCGATCTCTTGAACTCGACTGTGATGTCTTGATCAAGGCGACAAACGTGGATGGAGTTTATACCGCGGATCCGAAAAAAGATCCAAAGGCGACAAAGTACGACACGGTGACATTCGACGAAGCGCTTGAAAAACACTTGAAAGTGATGGACAGCACAGCGATCGCTCAATGTCGAGACAACAAAATGCCAATCCATGTTTTCAAACTTATGGAAAAAGGAGCTCTCAAAAAGTTAATTGTGGGAGAGAAGATCGGGACGGAAGTGGTATTTGAATAAACCCCTCCCCCTAACCCTCTCCCCGGAGAGGGTCGGATTCGAATTTAAAAAGAAGGTGACATTGGCCAATGTCACCTTCTTTTGTTGAGAACATTAGATGGGGGATATTTGAATGACAACTAGTCAAACACCAAGTAATCAAACGCCCCAATACTTTGTTTTTCGGGAACGGTTACCGTGATGGTTTTTGAGAAATTTTGTACGTCGACTTTTGCCGTAGCGGTGTAGGCTTGTGCGGGCATTGGATTGCCCCCTACGACTTCTAGTTTGTAGGGGATCCCTTCGATAGTGGTATCTCCGGCTTCGTTGGTAAAAGAAAGCAATGGTTGGAAAGAAAATCGATAATTGCTAGAGGTTCCGTCTGTGAGGAAGTTGTTGAGGTTGTCTTGTGTGTCTCCGGGGACGACATTCCCGTAGAGATCTACTCCAGAACTTGAAATATTTCCTGGGAATGAATCTTTACATAAGAAAGACGTGTCTCCACTGCAGGGTTCTTGAGGATACAGTGGATCAGGTGAGGCGATGAGCGATTGGATTCCTTCGGTACTATTCACTCGAGAAAGAGACCATGCAAATAAAGGTTCATTTTCGCCTACATTACTATTTCCAAAGTCGAAATTATTGGGGATGAGCACTTCGCTGGTTTCTGTTCCGGAGGCGTCGTATCGATTTCGAGAAAAAGTAAGGGTGAATCCTTGTGTTGATTCTGCTTCATCTGGATCTGCTCCGGCATAAGCGGCATTGTCCCAAAAGAACGGGATACTGATTTTTTCTCCTTCGTGAACGACTCCGACGATAGGATTTTTTCGGTTTTCGATGGTCCAGCTGACTTCCGCGCCGATCTCGGGCTGGAATATTTTTTGTGAATCATCGGCTGTGGAGATGTCCCCAAAATCCACTCCTTGTCCTCGAGCATTGTGATGAAAGAATGCCGCTTCAAGTCCGGATTCTGCAGCGAGAAAGACTTGATTGCTTCGTTCGAGGTTCTGGCTTTGTTCTAAAGATTTTTCAACGGACTGCAAAATAGCGACAGTCATTCCTGACAAAAATAACGATACCCCGAGAGCTACGAGGAGAGAGACTCCGGGATTTTTTTTGTGTATTTTTGCGAACGAAAATTTCATTTCCTTCACATTGTACTGCAAAGTTCTTTGTTTGGAAATTGAGTTCATTTTTGCAACTTATTCACTTTGTTTTTTTCTTTTTTTGTTCCTTTTTGCGCCGCCAAAAACGAACCCAAAAAGGCGGCCCCGGTTCTTCGGAATCAATCCCAAAACGTAAAAAAATTCCCGCTCTCACCCCAACTCGTCCCTGAATAAAAACCTAATGGAATAGTGAGTCGACGGGGTTCCACGAAAATTTTTTCACGATTGGGAAATGTTTCCTGCAGAAATGGGGAGGAATTGGAATTTATTTCTGTTGGGAGATCCGCTAAGCTCGATGCGATGAAGAAAAATAAAGTCGCTCTCGTTATTTTAGATGGATTTGGGCTAGGGAAATGTGATAAAGGAGATGCTATCTGTCATGCGGATAAACCTTTTTTGGGGCCGCTCTTGGATTCTAAAAAATACTCAAAACTCAAAACAGATGGAGAAGCGGTTGGATTACCTTCTTTCCAATGCGGAGGATCGGAAGCCGGGCATCTCACGATCGGAGCGGGGCGTCCGGTGAAGCAGGTATTGACGATTATTAATGACGATATTGAATCTGGGGCCATAAAAACGAATCCCAAACTCATGCCGCTTTTTGAGCGCGCGAAAGAAAAAGGGAAGATTCATTTTATGGGAATGTTATCCGATGGAGGAATCCATAGTTTTCAGTCTCACTTGCATGGACTCTTGCAAATGGCGAAAGACTTGGGAATTCCAGAGATTTATGTGCATGGATTTCTTGATGGACGGGATGTGGAAGAACGTTCAGCGGGACGATATTTAAAAGAATTAGATGCCGTTGGGATTGGCAAACTTGCAACGTTGTCTGGGCGATTTTACTCTATGGATCGGGATAACAACTGGGAGCGAACCGAAAAAGCGTATCGAGCAATCACGGGAGAATCTTCTGTTGTTGAAAAAGATTGGGAGACCGGTCTTGAAAAATATTACGATACAACCGATACGTCTGATTACTACATGCCACCGGTGGTGTTGGATGAGAAAGGAAGATTGAAAGAAGGTGATATACTTGTCTGTTTTAACTTTCGGAGTGATCGAATGCGTCAGATCATGATGGCGATGTGTGATAAAGATTTCTCTGAATTTGAGCGACCGTTTCGACTCGATCCAAAGAATGTAGCGGTCTTTGGAAGTTATTACGCAGATGCGATCACGGCGTACGAACTCAAAGATCCAAAAGTACCCAACACTCTTGGAGAAGTGGTTTCTAATGAGGGAATGTCTCAACTTCGAATTACCGAAACCGAGAAGTTTAATCATGTGACCTTTTTCTTCTCCGGGCAACGGAAAGAGGAATTTCCGGGCGAAGAACGAATTTTGATCCCATCTCCAAAATGTGCGAGCTATGCCGAAAAACCAGAAATGTCTGCCCGAGAACAAACAGAGGCCTTGATCGAAAAGCTCGATACAGAAACCTTTGATTTGATCGTTCAAAATTTTGCGAATCCTGATTTAGTCGGACATTCAGCAGATTTAGCCGCGGCCGAAAAAGCAATTGAGGTGGTCGATGCGTGTTTGTCTTTGGAAGTCGCGATTTTGCAACAAAAGGGATATCACATCCTTATTTTTGCCGATCACGGAAATGCAGATGAAATGTTTGAACCGGATGGCAGTCCGTCTGCGAGTCACACCAAAAACAAAGTCCCGTGTTGGGGATTAGATCCTCTGGGGAAATTGCTCCCTCTCAAACCTTCCGGGACATTGGCTGATATTGCGCCGACGGCGTTAGATTTACTCGGAATTCCAAAACCAGCCGAAATGACAGGATCCAGCTTATTGCTCGGAGAGTAGTGTGCTGTCAGGTTTCTTTTTGTCACCTTTGAATTGTTTTACAAATTCGGGGTTACAGTGAGCGATCGCATCTGAGAGAAGCGAGAGTTCTTTGATCGATTTTTGGGGATTGAATTCTTTTTTGAGGGGCATCCAAATGGTTTTGGCGCCGAGTTGTTTGGTGTAACGGGTGGTGTAGGCGAGGTCATTATCCGTGGTGCAAAGGAGAAATACCTTTTTACGGGTTTCTGCTTGTATCTCTTGTGCGGACTGAAGGAGGTGGAGGATTTTTTCCGGAGGAAGCGGATTTGGAGACGAAAAAAGTTCTTTGAGATCTATCCCAAGGGATTCAAAAATCATTTCGAGAGAAATAAGGACATCAACTCCTTTTTGGCGATATCCACCATTGTCTTTTGCTTTGAGTCGGCCTTCTCCGATCTCAATACCTTTTTCTTGCAAGCTCCACAGAAACGCATCTCGAACGTGGTATAAATACGTATTTAGATCTTTTCTTTTTTCTGGACTGGGGCGTTTGAGATTTTTATAAAAAGGTTTTTGTGGTTCTTGATCATAGGTGTGTCGTTGATCTTCAAGTAGCATGGTGTAGTCTTTGTTTTTTTCTCTGTTGTAGGGGAGGGCTGAATAAAAACGAATGGCACTCAATTTGTGCGATTCCTGTTGATCAGGAAAGAGATCTTGAGTGATAGATTTGAAAAAATCTACGAAACGAAATCGGCAATATTCAGTGGTTTCCCAGAAGTATTTTTCGTTAGTATTTTTAGGTTTTTGAAAATCAAACACTTCTTTGAGATATTCTTGCATACCCCATTCATCGACCACGGCGATAACATCGCACTCTTTGATTTTATCACAACATAAAGGCTCTAAGTTCTGCGTCCCCTTTTGCGGGTCGGGAAAGGAAAGGATGGTTTTTTCTATATTGTTAGTCATCGGGGAGGTTAGACCTCACTGTATTTTTCTGGTTTAAAAAAAGCAACTTCTTTTCCATTCTTGAATGCGAAGGCATTTCGAGGTAGACTCGCGCTCGTGAAGATTCATTTTGTCGGGATCGGAGGAATCGGGATGTCAGCGCTGGCTCAATGGTGTTTGCACCGAGGAGATCAGGTGACGGGATCTGATAGTGCTGATTCGCCGATTTTGGATATGCTCCGAAAAAAAGGGATTGATATTATCCTTGGGCAAACAGCGAAAAATATCTCCAGCGATATTGATGTGGTCGTGTACACAGAAGCCGTAGATTCCTTTAACGCAGAGAGAACAGAAGCACAAAAATTTCACATCCCGCAGTATTCGTATTTTGAATATTTGGGAGAGTTGTCAGCGAATTATCATACGATTGCGGTCGCAGGGACACACGGGAAAACGACGACTACAGGACTCATTGCATCCGGATTTCAATCAGAAAAATTCGATGCGACAGTCGTGGTTGGTTCCACTTTGAAAGAATTAGAGGGAAGTAATTTTCATCCGGGGACGAATGATTATTTCCTGGTTGAAGCGTGTGAATATCGTGAAAACTTCCGATTTTTACATCCTGATATCGTGGTTTTGACGAGCGTGGATTATGACCATGTAGATGCGTTTCCGACGCGGCAGTCTTACATTGATGCGTTCAAGCGGTTTTGTGCGAAAGCCAAGACGGTGATTTTCCATGCCGGTGATGAAGGTGTGGAGGAGGTTTTAGCAGATTATAAGGGAGAAAAGATTTCGGTTGAGAAAGCCGAATCTCTCGATCTCAATCTTTTGGGAGATTTTAATCAACGAAATGCGGCATTGGCTCTTGAGTTGGGAAAGGTGTTGAAATTGGGATCACCTTTCAAATCAGGTCTCGAATCATTCTCTGGAGCTGGGCGACGACAGGAATTTTTGGGCGAAAAAAATGGAATCCAGATTTACGATGACTATGCGCATCATCCGGCGGAACTCGTGGCTTTGCTCGATGGATTTCGACAGAAATTTCCAGACAAAAAAATAGGGCTCATTTTCGAACCACACCAATTCTCTCGAACGAAAATGTTTTTTGAGGATTTCAAAAAAGCGTTTTCACACGCGGATGAAGTGGGGCTCTTTCCGATCTATGAAGCGCGCGATAGCGAAGAGGACAAGAAGTTTACCTTATCAGCGTTTTGTGAGAGCTATGATCGAGTGCGGACGGGTGAAGACGTAGATGCATTCCTCAAAAAATTCTCATCTGGAGACGTGGTGATTTTTGCGGGAGCGGGGAAGATTTCAGGGTTTGCGAGACAATGGATGTCGAAAAAATAAAAAACTCATTTTGAAATTTGTTTCTATACACAGGGAGATGGGAGTCTTCATGAATATTTAATTAAGTTTGCAAACAAAAGACGGTTGTAATGCGAAATTTGTTGAATAGGGTGCCCCTCGTGCCTGAATTTCTCACAAATTGTTTTTGCAACAAATAGTGACTCGTCAGGCCAGCGGTTCTTTTACAGATTGGTGCAAAACACTGGCGAGTGGAAAACGTGTTGTAATCAAAAATTTTTTATAAACGAAAAAATGATTTTTTATGAAAAAACTAAATTTTATTTTTGCCATTATGGCAATAGGGTTTGCAGTTGTTTTTACAAGCTGTGAAAAGGATAATTATGTTCCGGAAAATAATGAAGCTGTGGTTTCAGATAGTAGTACTCATTCTCTGAAATCGGTGTATGCAAATTATTATCCAAGTGCTGCGGTGAATTATGCGCTTCAGTATGCATTTAATTATAATCCGAATTATTTTAGTTGGAACGATGCTAATAATTCAGATTGTGCAAACTTTGTAAGTCAATGTTTGTATCAGGGGGGAGGTTTATATCAAGATGCAACTTGGTGGTATGACACGAGAGGGTATTCTAATGTTAATTATCATTCTGCTTCTGGTGCGTGGAAAAGATCGAATGAGTTGTATTATTATTTGGCAAATTCATCTTATAACCTTAACAATACAAAATTTTCATATTTAAGCTCACGCTACAGTAGTTACATCGAAGAAGGTGACATAATTTTCTATTACGGAGATCCAGATGGACTAGGAATGAGGTATTATCATGTAGTTATTGTAACGGATAAGACCTATAATGATGTTCTGATTTCTGCCCATACATTTAATATGAGAAATTATTCAATGAGAGCATCTTTTGATTATGCTAAAAACAATGAAAATTTAAGTTTTATTAGAGTTATTCACTTCAACTAACTTGTCTATTTTGCACCCTGTAAATGATAAATACTTGAGGAGGAGAATTTAATTCTCCTCCTCTTTATTTTTTATACATCTGACAGAAAATGCGCGATTTTGTTCTGATGTAAAATTTTCTTTATAACGAGTGTATTCTTGACTGTACCACAATTCTTCATTTCGCAATCCAGGATTTGGAGGCGTTGAATCTTTAAATTCTTCGTAACTCATTCTGTGATCAACTGGAACAGTAAATGAATTTCGTGACAATTCATATTGATATCCAGGATTTCCAGGACTCACCATTTCCAATGATCGTTTTGGAAAATTTACAAAAATGGGGCTTAAAACAAGTTCTCCCTCCTTCACTTGTGGAAGTCCGTTAAATGGAGGTTTTTTTAGCTTCCATCCTGTTGGGATCGGCTCTTTGTCTTGGACGTTCCAGGCGTATTGTCCCCAAAAAGCTTCAACATCTAAAAGCTCCTGGAGAGTGATACTTTTTCTTACACTTTCCTCTAGAGAATTCCAATCTGCTTCTGAAGGAATAGTCCATCCCTCAGGACAAATATCTCCTTCTTTGGGAAAGATTTCTCGTCGAGTATAAAGCCCCCCATAAGGAGGAATATTCTTTTCTGGGTTTCCATTACAAAACTCCGGATTATTGGTGAGTAACGTTTGCTTATTGTAACATCCAGCAGCTTCTTTTTCTGGGGAAGGACCGCCTCCGCCTCCCATATAACAAATCATATTTTTTGCAACGTGATTTGGGCACCATTTCTCTATCACTCCATCGTCACCCGGCATTTCATCTGAATCCAAAATCACCGTTCCTATATTTAGATTTTCTGTCATCCAACACTGTCCATCTTTCGTCACGTCATGACCTCCTTCTACATCAAAATAGGCTGTGGTATATTCGTTTCCGTCTGCATCTTTGATTTTGTCTTGGCCGCAGATAAAGTCTTTTTTTTCTTGTGCAGGTTCTGTAATATTCGTTTCTTGAGGGAGATCTTTCTTTTCAAATTCTTGCTCTTGAAAGTTTGGAAAGGTACATCCAGAGAAGAATACACAAATGGTGATAAGATAAATTTTTTTCATGTGCACATGATATGGATTAGATTCCTTTTGGGAATGAGAAAAACTATTGTGGAAAAATAGACCAACTCTTCCCTAAATCAATGATAGAAAGTTTCTATTAGGATAAATATTAAATTTATCTGAATTTTTAGTCCTGCATCCTCTTCAACTCAAACAACAAATCCAACGCCCCCTTCGGACTCAATTCATTTGGATCTAAATCTCGGAGTTTTTCTTCGATTTCGGACAATTCTTTTTTCATTTCCTGCGCGGACTCTTGTGGGATCATAAAGAGATTGGGTTGTGTCGGAGCGAGGTTTTCGTTTTCGAGTTGGTGGAGAATGTCTTTTGATTTCACGAGGACTTCTTTGGGAAATCCGCACATAGCCGCCACCTCGATCCCAAACGAATCAGAGATTCCACCCGGTTTAATCTTTCGCAAAAAGATCATCTGGTCTTCGTCGTTGGTCACGGAAACGTGATAGTTTTTTCCGGATTTTAAGCTTTCTACGCAATCAATCAGTTCGTGATAGTGCGTCGCAAAGATGGTTCGTGCGCCGATCTTGTCATGTAAAAATTCCGTGATGGCCCACGCCAGAGAGATCCCGTCAAAGGTTGATGTTCCTCGGCCGATCTCGTCCAATATGACGAAACTTCTGTCTGTTGCGGCATTCAAAATCCGGGCGGTTTCTGACATTTCCACAAAGAACGTGGATTGCCCGCCGGCGAGATTATCTGAGGCTCCGACCCGCGTAAAGATCCGGTCAAAAACTGGCATTGTGCAGCTTTCTGCGGGGACAAAAGATCCGATTTGTGCGAGCAAAATGATCAACGCGTTTTGTCGGAGATAGGTTGATTTTCCGGCCATATTTGGTCCGGTGATGAGCCAGAATTTTCCGTCTTCATCCATACGTAGATCATTGGCGATGAAGGGTTCTGGGGATATTTTTTCGACGACCGGGTGTCGTCCTTTTTTGATTTCAAAACTTGTATTTTTGTCAGAGATCTTTGGTCGATTCCATCGGTATTGGTGAGCGGTATTTGCCAACGAAAGAACGGCGTCCAGCATCCCGATTTTTTCGGCCGCATTTTGGATTTTCTCCATATGGGTGAGGACTTCATTTCGAAGCTCCTGAAAGAGTTTGTGTTCGAGTTCGAAGGCCTGACTTTCTGCATTCAAGACCTTGTCTTCATATTCCGCGAGTTCGGGGGTAGTAAATCGTTCAGCGTTGACCAAAGTTTGCTTTCGCATCCAGGATTCGGGGACGTTTGCCATCTGCGCCTTGGACACTTCCAAGCAAAATCCAAAGTTGTTGGAGTATTTGATTCTCAACTTCTGTATCCCAGATTCGGCACGTTTTTCTTCCAAAAAATTATCGAGCCATTTGTCGGCATTTTGTTTCAACTTTCGGAGTTCATCAAGTTCACTGGAAAATCCTTGACGGAACATCCCTCCCTGTGTGATTTCAAGCGGCGGTGTCTCGATGAGAGCTTTCTGGAGTTTCTCGACCAATGGTTGGAATCCTTCAAAAAGAGAAATGTGTTCGCGGAAGATCGGCGTGTCGAGTTGTTTGAGCACGTCGATGAGTTTCGGGAAAACCGAAAAAGAGTTTCGCAGAAATACAAGATCTCGTGCATTCCCTCGATTGACCGCGATCCGAGTGAGGACTCTTGGAATGTCGCAGATATTATCGAGTACTAGTTCGAGAGCGCTTTGGGCTTCGGGGGACTGAAAGAGTTCCTCTACGCCATCGGCACGGGAGTTGATTTCCTCGACATTGAGCAGTGGGTTGGCCACCCAATATCGGAGCATTCGCCCTCCCATCGCCGTAAATGGTCGTGTGAAAACAGAAAAAAGGGTCGCGTTTTTTTCGCCCAACATGATGGAGTCAAATACTTCCAAATGCCGCATGGTTTGCTGATCCAAGACCATCGTTCCTTGCGGGACATATCGTGTGATTTTTCGGATATGATCGAGTTTTGTTTTCTGCGTTTCTTTCAAATATGCCAGCACCATCGCACTAACGGTGAAGAGCGCCTCTATTTTTTCGAGTCCCAAGATGTCGAGATTTTGCGTTTGGAAATGTTCGGCGAGAACATCATTCGAATTTCCCAATTTCTTTCTCGGGGTGAGATGAGATTTGGGTAATTTTTGGCACCATTTTTCATCGGCAAAAAGGTCGTTCGGGATCAATATTTCCCGTGGATTGATTTTCCAGAGCTCATCTAAAAATGAGATTTCATTGTCAAACATCGCTGTCCGAAAATCTCCTGTCGAGAGATCGGTGTAGGCGAGCGCCCAGAGTTTTTTGTCCTTTGCAACGGCGGCGAGAAATGAGTTTTGTTCAGGCGCTAGATTTCCGGCTTCTATAGTGGTCCCAGGGGTGACGACGCGGACGATTTCTCGGTGAATTTTTTGTGTCTCGGGATCAGTTATTTGCTCTGCAATTGCAACCGAGTAGTTGTTTTCGATCAACGTTTCGATGTATCCAGAAGCCGAATGATACGGAAATCCGCACATGGGCATTTCATTTTCGGTCCCTTTGTGTCTTGCCGTTAATGTAATTCCTAAAACTCGCGACGCCACCTGAGCGTCCTCGTGAAACATTTCATAAAAATCTCCCAATCGAAAAAAGAGGATCGCGGAGGGGTTTTGTTTCTTGAGTTCCCAGTATTGTCGTTGGACCGGTGTGGACATAAATTTAAAATTCAAGTTCGAACTCGAGTTCGAACTTAAAATACTCAAATAGCGCTTGATTTCAAGCTAAACCAACTGACTTTCTGATTCTGGTTTTCGGAATCCAAAGAGCCAGAAAATGACGGCTCCCATAAGGATGAGTCCGGCGGCATTCACGGCAAAAAGGATAAAGGCGCTTTTGAAGATTTCCATATCTCCGAAAGCCATACCGAGTCCTGAGACAGCCAACGGTGGCGCAAGTGCAAGCGCGATAGCCGCTCCAGATATAAGGTTTTGGACTTTTTCAGAAGACAGGGCAATCCCCGCTACCAATCCTCCAAAGATCGCAATAAGGACTTCTGGGAGTTCAACGGGAAGCACTTTGATAAATTCAAAATGGTTTGATCGAGAAGCCGGGAGAAATATTTTTCCGATTGTGAACGCCACTCCCCAAAAGACTCCCACTCCGGAAAAAATTCGGATAATAGAGGCCCAAAAAAGGTGTGTTTTTCGCGTGAATGCGGAGAGAGGAATCCCGACAAACGGACTCACAAGTGGAGTGATAAGCATTGCTCCGATGAGGATTGCTTGATTGTCTCGGAGGAGTCCGACGCTCGCGATACATCCGGCGAGCAAGATTAACAATAAAAAGGTGGGAACAGAAAGCATTTCTTCTTGGAAGTCTCGAACGGCGATTTCTTGTCTCCGTTTATCTCGAAATCCTACCCAACTTTCTTTCAGGAGCCGGAAGATGTTTACGTATTTCATCGGAAGGAATTATATATTTTTGAAAAGGAAAAGGAAATTGTGAATTTTTTCCTCCTTCTATTATACTCCTGGCGATGAAAACTTCTTTCATGAAAGGCCTCAGTTTTGGACTTACGTCAGGAATTATTACGACGTTGGGAATGATTGTGGGACTTCACTCTTTTTCTGGATCTCGGCTTGTGATCTTAGGAGGGGTGCTGACAATAGCGATTGCAGATGCATTTTCAGATGCGTTGGGTGTTCATGTGTCAGAAGAATCAGAGGATAAAAGTTCACGAGAAATTTGGGTTGCAACAGCTTCAACGCTTGTTTCAAAAATGGTTTTTGCGATGACGTTTGTCGTGCCGATTCTCCTTTTTGATATTGATAAAGCTATTTGGGTAAGTGTGTTTTGGGGATTGGGATTGTTGACGATTTTGAGCTATGTGATTGCTCGAAGTCGAAAGGAGTCTCCCTTTCATGTGATTGGTGAGCATGTACTTATTGCTGCATTTGTGATTGCGGTGACTCATTTCCTTGGAGATTGGATTTCAGGCGTATTTGTATAATTCGTGCTTATGTTTACAGGAATAGTGGAAACACTCGGAAAGATAAAAAAAATCGAGGGAAATCTCTTTACGATTTCGCATGACTTTGGAGAACAGTTTTCGGTGGGGGATTCGATTGCTTTGTCTGGGATGTGTACGACCGTTTTGAAATCGGATAAGGAGAGTTTTGTGGTTGAAATCATGGCAGAGTCTCGGCGTCGAACAACGTTTGGATCTGCGGTGGAAGAGGATTTTGTGAACCTTGAACGTCCGGCTCAGATCGGAGCGCGAAATTCAGGACATTTCGTGACGGGGCATATTGATGAAACGGGGGAGATTTTGGAAAAAGAAAAGGAAGGGGATTACTGGCGATTTCGGATTTCGGTATCAGAAAAAAATGCGCCATTGATCGTTGAAAAGGGTTCTATTGCGGTCGATGGGACATCGATGACGATTTCTCAGGTTTCAAGTTCGAACTCAAAACAATCCATTAAGTCTGGAGTTCGAACTTGGTTAGAAGTCTGTGTGATTTCACACACTTTGGAGCATACATTGTTTGGAAAAAAATCAGTCGGAGACAGAGTGAATTTGGAATATGATATATTGGGAAAATATGTTCTCCGAGCGGAGGAATTAGAAAAAGATGAATAGTCATTATTTGGATATGGCGGCGAAGTTTGCTTCAAAAGTTGGAGTGAGAGATGTGCGTCCAAATCCTCGTGTGGGATGTGTGATTGTTCGGCGTGGGGAGGTGGTGGAGCAAGGGCGACATGAGAAATTTGGAGGTCCTCATGCAGAAGTCAACGCTATAAACTTAGTTCCAGAAAGTTTCGATTGGTCCGAGGCAGAAATCTATGTGACGTTGGAACCGTGTGATCATTTCGAAGGGAAAAAAACTCCGAGTTGTACGGAGTTATTGATTTCTAAAAAGCCAAAGAAAGTGGTGATTGGATCTCTTGATCCTCAGTTTTGTGGAAAAAATGTGGAAAAGTTGAAACAAGCTGGCATTGAAGTTGAGGTCGTTAAACATGTGCCAAGTCAGGATTTAAATCCCTATTTCCCAACTTTTATTACTCGAAAGCGACCACATGTCTGCGTAAAGATGGCGATGTCGTTGGATGGACGAATTAGTCAAAGTTCGAACTCCAAACTTCAGGATCAGTTAGAGTTCGAACTTGAACCACGGAAATATATTACGAACGAAAAATCCCGCCAAAAGGTGCATGAGATGCGAACGCAGTATTCTGCTATTTTGACGACGACGGAGACCGTGATGCAGGATAATCCGCGGTTGGATGTGCGATTGGATGAATTATTGGTAGAGACACACCATGGTGTGTCTCTACCAGATTTATGTGTCTTTGGATCTCGCGAATTGTCTACGGATTTGAATATTTTTCAGATTCAGAAACGGCAAATTCATTTCTTTGATGGCAAAGATTTGAAATCAGATCTGCAGAAAATTGCTTCTCTGGGATATGACTCTCTCTTTACCGAATGTGGAGCGAGTATGGCGACTTCGTTGCTTGAGCAAGATTTAGTAGATGAAATCATTTTGTTTATTGCTCCAGATGTATTCGGACAGGGCCGAGATGTGTTTGAAAAAGAAATAAACCTCCAGAAGTTTGTGCTTGAGGAGGTTCAATCGTTTGATGATGATCTGATGGTCCGGTTTATTCGGCGTCGTCCGTCTCTGTGATTTTTTGAATAGCTCCAGATCCTATGTTGTTTACAGTTTCTCGTACGAGGGGGTTGAGTGTTTTTTGGGTGTGATCTTTTCCGTATCCGTTATGAGGAATTTCTGTTCGATCACCTAAACCTTTTGATTCAGTATTATAGGTCATTTTTTGAATGATTAAATGTAGATGTTTTTTAGATTTTTTTTGCGACTTTGTCAATATGTGTTTCGAGTTGAAATTCATCTCTAAATCCATAAAATCTAGCCATGAATCATCACAAACTTCTCATTCTCGATTTTGGAGGTCAATACGCTCACCTCATCGCGAGTCGTATTCGACGTTTAGGCGTGCTGACAGAAATTGTGCATCCCGATGATGCGGATGTGGTTGCTCGTTGTAGCGAAGAGAATGTAAAGGGAATCATCTTGTCTGGAGGACCTCAATCGGTTTTTGCGGATGAGTCGCCAAAGACAGATCCAAAGATTTTTGAACTCGGAAAACCGGTGTTGGGGATTTGTTATGGGCATCAATATTTAGCGCATGCTTTGGGAGGGAAAGTCGCTCCTGGGACGACGGGAGAATTTGGGCGATCAGAATTTACACATGACGGGAAATGCCCACTTTTTAAAAACGTACCAGAGTCATCCGTTGTCTGGATGAATCATGTGGACGCGGTGGGAGAATTTTCCAAAGGGTTTTCTCAATGTGGATCAACTCCGCACTGTGAGACATCAGCGGCGTTTGATGAATCTCGAAAATTTTATTCGGTACAATTTCATCTCGAGGTGACGCACACCGAGTTTGGAGAAACGATTTTCAATAACTTCCTCGATATCTGTGGGTGTGTTCGAGACTGGGATATGGAGCGGTTTTTGAAAGAACAAGAAGAAAAATTGAAGAAAAAAGTTGGAGACAAGAATGTGTTTCTCTTTGTGTCCGGAGGAGTGGATTCGACGGTTTCCTTTGCTTTTTTGACGAAAGTCTTGGGAGCAGATCGAGTACGGGGACTCTTTGTCGATACGGGACTTTTGCGGAAAAACGAAGTTGAACAAGTAGAGAAATCCATCAAAGCGATTGGGGCGGATCTCACGACGCTTCATTCGGCGGATACATTCCTTGGAAATCTTGCTGGAGTGACAGAACCAGAACAAAAACGAGAAATTATTGGGCATACGTTCCTTGATGTGCAGAACGAATTTTTCTCAAAAAATGATCTCCACGACGGATGGTTGCTTGCGCAAGGGACGATCTATCCGGATACGATTGAGACTGGAGGAACCAAGAATGCCGACAAAATTAAAACCCATCACAATCGGGCGCCAGAAGTGCAAAAGTTGATTGATGCGGGGCTTGTGATCGAGCCGATTGCAGAGCTGTACAAAGACGAAGTTCGTCAACTTGGAGAATTACTCGGATTGCCGCATGATTTGGTATGGAGACATCCGTTTCCGGGGCCGGGATTGGGAGTGCGGATTTTGTGCTCTGATGAAGAACAAAATGAGCCGGTGGTCGAGAAAGTCGATCCGTTTACCCTTCAAACAAAGAAGAAACCATTTGTGGTATTGCCGATTAAATCTGTGGGAGTGCAGGGGGATTTCCGAACGTATAAACATCCAGCGGTGATCAAGGCTTCGACGTTTGATCTTCAGTCTTCTTCGATGGAAGAACTCGAAAAGCATTCGACCAAACTGATCAATCATTACTCAGAAATCAACCGATGTGTGTATCCAATCGCAAAGAACTTTTCAGGAGACATCAAAACGATTCAGGTCCAAAAATGTGATATGTCTAAAGATCGTGTGGAACGACTTCAGCAAGCGGATGCAATCGTGACGAAGGTTTTGTACGACATGGAAGTCTATAGCGATGTATGGCAATTTCCGGTGGTACTCTTGCCAGTGGCTTTCAATGAAACGGGAAAAGAATCCATCGTGCTTCGTCCTGTCGATTCTATTGATGCGATGAGTGCGAGTGTGGGAAAGTTGCCCTGGAAATTCTTTGAAACCGTGGCAGAACGAATCCTCCAAGATACTGATATTTCAGCGGTATTCTTGGATTGCACCAGTAAGCCACCCGGAACGATTGAGTGGGAATAATTTTCTTTTGTATGAATTTTGAAGCAGTTTTATTCGATAATGACGGTGTGTTGGTAGATACGGAAAAGTTCTATGCCA
>JBNKLH010000006.1:0-17253 GCA_050292255.1 Candidatus Altimarinota bacterium
AACAACAACCAGAAAATGAAGATGCTCGTGCAGCGTATTTAGAGCTCTCAAAAGACTTGGGTTTTGGTGATGAATAATCTGAAATTTTCTCGTTTTTAAAAAAGGATTTTTATTTGATCCCTTTTCCCTCACGGGTTAGGCTTATGAGAGTTCTTAAAATTTTTCCTATGGCAGAAGGAAAAGAATCTCTCCCCGTACTAAAACCCAATGTTCAGAATGTGATGTGTTTGGCAACAAACAAAAAAGTTCAGCTTGTGGGAAATGTAGCAGTGTGTATACATCAAGTTCTTTTTCCAGAAAGAACAGGAATAGCAGCCCAATGTGATCACCCGATTAATAAGGGGAATCCATGCGTTCTCACCTAAAGTACTGATTGGTAATCGGGACTGAGCATGTGGAGATGGGTGTGTGGGACGATTTGTCCACCGGCTTCATCCACATTCATATGAAGCTTGTATCCTTCCAGTCCAAGTTCGAGGGATATTTCTTTGGCGGCTAAGAAAAGTTCACCAAAAAGACAGGTGTTTTCTTGTGATACTTCTTTTGCCGTGACGAGGTTTTCTTTGGGAATAATCACAATATGGATTTCCGCTTTTGGATTGATGTCGTGAAAGGCGAGGATATTTTCAGATTCATAGACTTTATCGCAGGGAATTTCTCCGGCGACGATTTTTGCAAAGATATCAGTATCAAGAAAAGCCATGTTTAAGTATTAGTTTCGATCACCAGTGTACAAAAAAAAGAGCCTCCACAGAAGCTCTTTTCTTTTTTCTTTTCAAGTCTTAGTTCATGACTTCGATAAGTTCTACTTCGAAGACCAAAGTAGAGTTTGGTGGGATAGGCCCGATCGCCATAGGTCCGTATCCTTTTTCTGGAGCGATAGTGAGTTTTCGGAGTTCTCCAACTTTCATTCCAACGATTCCTTCGTCCCATCCGGCGATGACTTGTCCTCCTCCGAGTGTGAAGTGGAATGGTTGCCCTCGGTCTCGGCTAGAGTCGAATTTTGTTCCGTCTGTGAGTGTTCCTGTGTAGTGCATAGAAAGGTTGGCTCCTGCGGCAACAGGTTCTCCTTTTCCTTCTTTGAGGATTTCAATCTTGATACCGTCAAGTTCTTGGGTCATGTTTGTAGAATTAGAATTATTAGAAACGGCGCATCCTGTGGTGAGGAGTCCGAGAATGAGTGCGATGAATATTTTTTTCATATATGTTTTTTAGAAAGTTCGAGGGAAATGATAGCAGAAAAATGTTTGAGCGCTAGATACTTTGACAGATGATACGAAAAAGTTAGACTACCCGAGCTCGGAGAGGTGGCGGAGTGGTCTAACGCGCACGCTTGGAAAGCGTGTGTACAAGCAATTGTACCGGGAGTTCGAATCTCCCTCTCTCCGCCACTTCCACAATTCTTAATTTCAAATAAAAATGGGACTTCTCGGTCAAGCGGCTGACATGTACAAGCTTCAAAAAGAAGCTAAAAAAATTAAAAAAGAACTTGGAAAAATCCATGTATTTGCAGAATCAAACGGAGTAAAAGTAACCGTAAATGGGGAGCAGGAGGTAATGTCTGTGGAGATTGATGATTCAGTGATCACAGATCCACGAAAGATCGAATCAGCGATCATGGAAGCAACGAATCGAGCGATGAAAAAAGCGCAACAAGTAGCGGCAGAAAAAATGAAAGCGGTGATGGGAGGATTTCCTGGATTGGGAGCGTAGTTTAAAAACTTTTATTGAAACTTTTGAAAAGATCTCTTTAGAAAGGGGGTCTTTTCTTTTTTTAATGAGAATTTAATTACTTTTGGGATTTAATTTTTCTTTTCAGGGAAGGAGTTCTTTCTAGGCTGGAGGTATTCTTATTTTTAATCATTTTTTTCCATGTCAGAAAAAGAAAACATTCTTCAGCAAAAGACGTTCTCATTTGTATTGGATATTATTCAACTTTGTAACGATCTTTCCAAAAAAGCCGCTCCTATCTTAGTTCAAAGTATTTTTCAGTCAGGGACCGAAATCGGAGCCTTTATCGAAGAGACAAAAGGACGTCAGTCTTCACAAAATTTTTATGCGAGCATTCAGGCGGCGTACAAATCTGCTCTGAAGACGAATTATTGGTTGGAACTTTTAGCAGAATCAAAATTGATCGATCAAAAGAAGGGAGAAGAACTATTGGCCGATAATGATGCTTTGATCCGGATTATGGGGAAAACCTTGGGGACATTGCGGAAGAAGGCGAAGGAAAAAGCGGGGGAATAGAACATGTTGATGTAGCTACACACCATGGTGTGTAGCTACCAATAAGATCCTGTATCTTGCCCATTTCTATTTTCAACCGTACAATAACGCCAATGAAAAAAATAATTATTATCTTGGTATTGATTGCTGGTTTGTATGGAGGATCACGATTGTATTTCTCTTGGACACGACCGAATTCTGATTCTGAGACACGAGTGAGTGTGGAGATTCCAAGAGGATCAAGCTTGAGTAAAATTGCGCATATTCTTGAAGACAAAGAAATTATCCGAGATGCATGGAGTTTTGAGATGTATTCCCGATGGAATAAATTATCAACGGCGTACCAAGCGGGGGATTATATTTTTATGCGAAACCTGACCTTTCCAGAGGTCGCGGATCAGCTTCAAAATGGGAAGAGTGAAGAGATTCGTGTGACGATTCCGGAGGGCTCAACGATTGCTCAGATAGACGAGATTTTGACTCGAAAGAATCTCTCTACGGCGGGAGAATTTGTGAAATGTACGACGTACTGTGATTTGGGATTTCGGATTTCTTCGCTCGAGGGATACCTCTTCCCGAGTACGTATTTTGTAAATCCGAACACTTTCTCGAACAAAAGTTTTATTCAAAGGTTGTATAATACTTTCCAGGCACAGTTAAATCCACTCCGAAAAGATATTCAACAGTCTGGGCGGACGCTCAATGAGATTGTGATTGTGGCTTCTATGATTGAACGTGAAGCATTTGGGGATAGTTTTGATGAAAAGAAAAAAATTGCGGATGTGATCTGGAAACGATACGACGAAGGGATTCATCTCGGGATTGATGCGACAACGCGATATGAGTTAAACAACTGGAAAGGGGCTTTGTACGCTGAAGACTTTGAATCGGATTCTCCCTACAACACACGACGAAAGTTGGGGCTTCCTCCGACGGCGATCTCAAATCCGGGGATAGATTCGATTAAAGCAGCGGTATATCCGGAGGATACGACGTATTATTATTACCTCCACGATTCAAAAGGGCAGATCCACTTTGGGCGTACGCTCGAGGAACACAACGAAAACAAACGTTTGTATATTTGGTAGGGAGGGGGATTTTATGTGATAATGTGCCTAGATTCTTTTTAAAATAAAAAAATGAAATTCTACTGGAAAATTGCCTTATTGCTTGGATTTGCAGGAGTTGATCAAGGATCTAAATATTTGTTGAATCATGATTATCTAGATCTCCCGTATAAGATTACGAATTTTTTTCGACTGACATTGGTGCACAATGACGGCATTGCCTTTTCGTGGAAACTCAAAAAAGAATTGATCCTTATTCTCACTGCAGTCGTCGGGGTGGGGCTTTTGTTTATGTTTTTCCAAAAATACACTTCTCGTCCAAAAGCCATTGGGCTTGCAATGGTATTGGGAGGAGCGGTAGGGAACTTTATAGATCGAATTATTTGGGGTTCTGTGACGGACTTTATTAGCGTATTTTCATTTCCCGTTTTCAACTTTGCAGATGCTTTCATCACCGTTGGATTGGCGATCTGGCTTTTTGATGAGGTGTTTGGGAGCTAGGATAAGATTTGAGCCTGATTCAATAACCATGCCATGAGCAACACTTGAGGGACGGTTACAAGTGGAAGGAAAAATGCGATCTTCCAACTATTGGTTGTGTCTTTGAGAGACATCACTTCTGTATAATCGGTTGATACTCCCGTCATAAGGAATGCGAACGAATTTCCGGGTGCTTTTGCTTTCGTCAAAATATCGGCGGCGATAGGAGTGGATCCCTCAGAGCAAACCTCCAAGATGGTGGCAAATAAAACGGTGAGTCCAAGGCCCGCAACGCTCGGACCGAAGAGGGCTTGGAAATTTTCTGGGGTGACAAAAGTTCGTAATAGAGACGCGAGTACAACCCCGAGGAAAACCCAACGCAATACCATTCGAGATCCTTTGAATCCTTCTGTGATAATACTCCTAAAGAACTTTCCATTCCAAGAGACGGACTTAAGCTGTGCTTTTCCTTCTCGGAAAAAGTGAAAATCATCGGGAAGTTCTGATCGGTTTGGGTTTCTGGGAAGGATGCCTCTGGCGACGAGTTTCTCAAAAATGAGTCCGGAAATAACGGCTATCACCATTGAGAGAAGGAGAAAGGCCATCATCCATTTAAATCCTACTAACGCCCAGAGGATAAGCGTAAGTGAAAAAGAGTTCCACGGACTGGCAATGAGAAAGGCCATGACTTGTCCGAGGCTGGCGCCTCGTTCGTAGAGTTTCATTCCGACCATGAGGATCCCATGAGAGCAGAGATCGAGAAGTACACCGGCTCCGGTGGCTCGTATGATTCCGCCGAATGAGCCGCCTTTCCCAAGGAGTGAGGTGACGAATTCACGAGGAACCTTGTCCAAAAGTCCTACAAAGAGAATCCCAATAGCTATTCCCCAAGACATTTTTTTGAGGAGTTCCCACTCGGCGTTTGCAAAGTTCGAAATCCAGTCGGGGATTGATAATGTTTGTAGAGCGGGGAGGTATTGTGGTAATAACACGATCAAAAGACCCAATCCAATAGCGATGATCCCAAACCAGAGCAGCCAATCGGTTTTCTTTTTTGGGGCACAACAAGCATGAACTTCTTGTTTTTTGGGTTCTGGTATGTGACAGGATTGGGTCATAATTTTTTATTGTTTTATTTATTCTACGATAATTTTCCCCACCATATCTCGGTGTCCACTTCCACACATATTTGGGCAATAAAATTCAAATTCTCCCGATTCGGTAGCCGTGAAAGTAGCCTCTTCTTGGTTTTCGATTCCAAAGGCAGGGATAGAAATGTTGTGTTCCATATCGATGTTGTGGATTTTGATACGGACCGTTTCGCCTTTTTTTATCCGGATTTCATTCGGAACGTACTCAAACCGTTTTGCATCGAGAGAAATTTCTCGTACGACAGCATCTGAAGTCGTTTCTTCTGTCGGATCAGCATCGTCCATTTTTCCGCAAGTACATTCTACATTTGGATTGTTTTTGGCATTACAGGCTGGATTGGAACAATTTCCACAATTGAGCTCCGCACAAGTAGGTTCTGCACAAACGGGCTCTCCATCCGAACAATCGAGAAGTGCCATTTCGTCTTGAGCGGGATCGATTTTTTCCGGTGTGGGAGTACTGGTAGTACAGGCTGTAAGCAGGAATATTGAACAGAAAGCGATAAATATATTTTTTTCCATAAGAGTATTTTATTAAGTTTACGGGAGAAGTTATGTTAGGGGGATAAAATGTGAAAATCAATTTTTTCCCTTAAAGATCTTCAGAAATGAGGAGTTCTTTTTTCAACGTTCTTTCTCGGAGCATAGAAAAGAAAACCGGAATCACAATGAGTGTCGCGGTGATCGAGGTGATAAGTCCTCCCACAACGACCATAGCAAGTGGTTTTTGGACTTCCGCTCCGACTCCATTTGTTACCAACATGGGAAGTAATCCCAATATAGAAGTAAACGCGGTCATAAGAACTGGACGAAGCCGTTTTGTCGCTCCTTCCAAAATAGCATCGTGGATTATATCGTGAACGAGATTTGAGGCGTGTTTAATTTTTTCTTTGAGTGCATTCTCCAGATAAAGCACGATCACGACGCCCGTCTCTACCGCATTCCCAAACAGGGCAATAAATCCCACAGATACGGCGACGGAGAAATTGTATTGTGCCAAAAATAAGGCGAGAATCCCTCCAACGAGACTCAATGGAATAGCCAGCATAACGATTGAGACCAATCCGAGGTCTTTGTATGTGAGATATAGAGTGAGGAAGATGACCAAGATAACAGCCGGAACGACCCAGCTGAGTTTTTGTTTGGCTCGGACTTGGTTTTTGTATTGACCATCAAATTCAAACGAATAACCGGACGGAAGTTCTAAATTTTCTTCCAGATATTTTCTCGCGTCTTTGATAAATCCTCCGAGATCACGTCCGGAGACATCGAGTTGCACGGCGCCGAGAAGTTTTCCGTCTTCGCTTTTGAGGACGGCGGGTCCGTTTTCTGTTCGGATGTCTGCGACGGCAGAGAGAGGAATGTGTTTTCCGTTGCTTCCCATGAGCATGAGCGATTTTACATCGGATACATCTTCCCGAAATGGACGTTCGAACTTCACTTCGATGTTGTATTTTTCTCGGCCTTCAATCGTCGTCCCGATCATTTTTCCTCCGACTCCGGCCTCGATCAATGCGAGAGCTTGAGATTTGGGGATTCCGTATTCCGCTAGTTTTGCTTCATCGAGATCCACGTTTACATATTTCAGTCCAGAAGTTCTGATCGCCACGACTCCGGTCGCGCCAGGGATATTCCCCATAGCGTGTTCGACCTCGATGGCCAGATCTTCCAGCATCTGCGGATCATCTCCAAAGATCTTAATTCCCACCTCAGATCTGATCCCGGTCGAAATCATATCGACTCGTCCGATGATCGGTTGGGTAAATCCATTCCAGAGATTTGGGAAATTAATTTTTCGGCTCATTTCAGCAATGAGTTTGTCTTTGGTCATACCGTTTCTCCATTCGGACTTTGGTTTGAGCGTGATAAATGTTTCCAACATTGCCAAAGGAGCAGGATCGGTCGCACTGGTCGATCGCCCGGCTTTCCCGACGACATTTTCCACTTCGGGAATTTGTGAAAAGATTTTGTTGGTTTCAATGAGAAGTTCTCGCGCTTTTGCTTCGGTGACATCGGGGACGGTCATCGGCATATACATAAGAGATCCCTCGTTGAGTGGGGGCATGAATTCGGATCCGATCGTACTTCCAAACCCGACGGTAATAACTGCGAGTGCCCCTAGGACGACAAAAACGATTTTTCGATTGGCGAGTGCTTTTCGCAAAACCGGTTCATACCAGCTTTGGAGCTTTCTCACGGTTGGGATTTCATGGTCCTGGAAAAATTTTCCCCCAAAGAAATACGCGCACGCGAGCGGAACAAAGAACAGAGAGGCTATCAATGCTCCTGCCATCGCAAAGATATTGGTGAAGGCAAGTGGCTGAAAGAGTTTCCCTTCCATTCCTTCGAGCGCAAAGATCGGCACGAAAGAAAAACAGATAATGAAAATCGCAAAGACGATGGGGGCTCCGACTTCCAGAGTAGAATCCGTGATGATTTTGAGTCTTTTTTGAAATGGTAAGGCGACATTGGCTAATGTCGCGTTCTGTTGGTATTCAACAAACTTTTGATAAGCATTTTCTGTCACGACGATGATCGAATCCACCATCGTCCCGATAGCAATCGCGATCCCTCCGAGACTCATGATATTTGATGGAATTCCAAAGAGATACATAAAAAGGAATGTCATCAAAACTCCGGATACAAGGGCTACAGAGGCGATGACCGTTGTCCGACCATTGAGCAAAAACACCCACAAGATAAGCGCCGTAATCAGGAGCATTTGTATCAACACACTTTTGAGCGTGGAGATGGATTTTTGGATGAGTTCGGTTCGATCATAAAAGGGTTTGATCGTGACTCCTGCCGGAAGGGCTTTTTCTAGGTTTTCGATTTTCGTTTTCACTGCATTGATCACTTCTAACGGGTTTTCTCCGTATCGCATGACGACAACTCCTCCGACTTTTTCACCTGTTGCATCGGCGAGCACTCCTCGTCGAAACATCCCACTCGTTCGTACATTGGCGATATCTTTAACGAGGAGTGGCAGTCCATCAGATCGTTTCCCGAGGACGGTCATGCCGATCTCTTCTGGGTTTTCAAAGAATCCAATTCCCTGAACGGCGATTTCTCGTTCCCCATATTGGAGGACTTTTCCAGAGACATTATTGTTCGCACTCTGAATAGCTTTGATAATCTCAGGGAGCATCACGCCGAACTTTTCCATTTTTACGGGATCGAGGACAACCTGGTATTGTTTGATATGTCCTCCGACAGAAGCGACTTCTGCGACGCCGGGGAGACTTTGGAGTTCGTATCGGACGGTAAAATCTTGGATCGAACGCAGTTCTGTGAGCGATAATTTATTGTCCGTATTTTCTGGTTGCTCAAGGGTATACATAAAGATCTGTCCAATCCCAGTGGCATCTGGTCCGAGCATCGGCATAACGCCCATGGGGAGTTGGTTTTTGATCACGTTGAGTCTTTCTGCGACCCGATCTCGAGCAAAGTAAATATCGGTTCCATCTTCAAAGATAACCGTCACCATCGAAACTCCCAGCATAGACCCACTTCGCACATTCTTTACATTTGGAAGTCCCTGCATACTTACGGTAATCGGGTAGGTGATTTGGTCCTCGATATTTTTTGGCGATTGCCCAGACCACGTGGTCATCACGATTACTTGGTTTTCTGACAAGTCAGGAATCGCATCTACGGGGGTTTTGTATACCGCAATGGCACTGAGAAGAGTAAGAATCAGAAAGACCATAATGGTCAAGAATCTGTTGTTGAGAGCGGCTTGTATGAGTTTATTGATCATCTTCTAAAGAGTGAGAAGATAGGGAATCAAAGGAGGCACTTTCTCTCCAGAGTTTTACGGATGGATACGCGATAATATTCATTTCCTCATCGAGAGAAGCCGCAATATCGGTAAATTCTCCATCTTCAGCGAGAATTTTTACTTCGATGTGATGCGTTTTTTTTTCTTCATCCAAGAGAAAAATGTAATCCTTATTCTCTCGTGATTTGAGGCTTGAGGTTGGGACTTTCCAGACATTGCTATCCTGAGACAAAACATTCACCCACACATTCGTATTGTGTCGAAGAGTTTGATTTTTTGGGTTCTCAACTATAGCTGTCATTTCTCCTAGTTGTCGCATTTGATCGAGTGCAGAGCTCCTTCGGACTATTTCTCCAGAGAGATATTTTGGACTTCGGGAGAATGAAATTTCGACGGTGTCTCCGACCTGGATATTTCCCATGTCTTCTTCTGGCACCCCAAATCGGATTTCGACTTGGTGTTCTTGTCCAAGAGTGGTCTCTGCTCCGATCATTTCAAAGATTGGGCTCATCGGAGAAACATGATGGCCGACTTCGGCATTTCGTCCAATAATGACTCCTGAAAATGGAGCAACGATTTTCTCATGCCCACTTTTAGCCAATTCAGCGAGGTAGGCGGCACGAGCGACTTCAAGTCTGTTGCGGGCATCATCTACACTTTTTTGTGCATTTGAAGTGGTGAGTTCATATCCTTCGGTCGCACTTTCGAGCGTGACGGCAATCTTTTCAGTAGAGATATTTACATCGTCCAATTTTTCTTTTGCCGACAAGAGTTTATTCTGACTCGCAAAAATCATGTCGATGTTATTTTTAATTTTTTCACTCGACATGTTTTTACTCGTACTAGCAGATCGATAGAGGATATCTGTCGCTTTGAGAAGGTCTTCTACTTTTTGTAAGTATGCGTAGGCTTGCGTGGTTTGTTGTTCTCTAGAAAGGCTTAAAAAGGTTTCTTCGTATCGGGCCACATCTTGATAGAGCGTGTAGGTTTTATTTTTTTGAATCGAGTTGCTAAAGTTTCCGACAACGTTGTTATTTACAGAGCTTTGCCAGTTGTCTCCAAATAATATTCTTCGGAGTGATTGCATGATTTGCCCGGCAAGCGTGACGACTTCTTCCAGCTTTTGATCGCTTTCAGAACGAGTTCCGGTAGATGAATTATTAGTGGTTGTTCGGAGAGCTGTTTCCGCTTGTTTTCGATTTTTTTCAGCGAGTTGGACTGAGTTCTGCGCCACGTTTTGCACATTGTTCAAAGACTCTTGTGCTTGGAGAAATTGAGCATGTGCTTTGGAAATTTGTGCAGAACTTTGGCCTTCTACGCCTGGCGGAAACATCACGGCGATCGTTTGTCCTTGAGTGACGGTATCTCCGATATCTACCAACACATCTTTGATCAATCCCTCTCGTCGGGGATGAATCATTGTATAGGAGTTGTCGTAAACGCGTCCGAGGTATTTCTGCGTTGCAAACGTTTCTGATATTTCTGGATGGATAGTTTCATATTGCTTTTGTGTCGTATTTCTGTGAGCAAGGTCCGAATTAGATTTTGGCCACAGGATAAATCCGACAACGAGCAGAACGAATATTCCTCCAAAAATTCCGACTTCCCGGAGGAAGTGAGGCCTGTGGGTCCAGGCCTTTATATAGTTTTTCATGGTATTGGAGGATGAGGAATTAGTGAGACATGTCCATCATGTCCATGTCGTCCATATCCATAGTTCCATGTTTCAAATGGTCTTCCACGGACATATTCATTCGGGCGGCAGCCTCTTTTTGTTCTTGGTATTCTTCCATAGTCATTCCATATTTTGCGGCCATTTCTGCATCAGATGTCGGCGCAGATCCACAACCAGCAAGAGCGAAAGAAAGAGCGAAAGCGAAAACAGTAAGTAATTTGTTCATGATAAATATTTTTTTAAAGATAAAAAATGTAGGGACATATCGTGACATGTCCTACAAAAGGGTTTCCTAAAAAATATTTATTCTAGAGTCTGAGTTGCACGGAATTTTTTTCGACCAATTGTCGACACAGGCAGTCTGTTGTATCAGGAGGATCTTTTGTCGCGGCAAAACGTTTGTGGTGTTTGCAGTTTGGTTCTTCATTTCCCAAAAACGGACACTCGTGTTGAGTTTGTTTGAAGAGCTTTGTATAGAAATTTGAGGCTACCTCGATAAGGGGATTTGACCAAACTTTTTGGGAAAGTTCACAGGCATTACAGTTTTTGGATTGGGGTGTAATGATTTCTGTCGCAGATGTATGCGCTTTCATTTGATGACATGGCGGGATGTCTCCCTCTGCCGATGTAGGCATAGAAAAGAATCCCATCAAGCTGAAGCACATTAGTGCCCCCAACTTGGATCCAGTGATCAGAGAGGAAAGGATTTTTTTCATAGGTCTGAAATATAAAAGATTGAGGGTGTTTCGTCAATCTTGTTCAATTTTCTTTTGCTATAATCATGCAAATATATAGAATCACAGTGTAAATCATCGGTTTTCGTACAGTTTTTTCTTGTGGGCTGAACGTACTCCATTGTCAGGATCATGGTGAGCAAAACGATTATCAGAGGGTTTACGACTACTTATTACTCTTTTTATTCACATGACAGACGACAATAAGAAAAAACTGTTTGTGGCAGGACTCGACTACGGTATCCGTGATGACGTATTGCGAGCTGCTTTTGAAAAAGCTGGGGCTGTTGAATCTGCTCAAGTTATCTTGGACAAATTCACAGGACGATCTCGAGGATTTGGTTTCGTAGAAATGGCTTCTGATGCAGATGCTGAAGCAGCTATCGCTATGTGGAATGACCAAGAACTCGAAGGACGAAAAATCATCGTTAACGTGGCAAAACCACGAGAAGCTCGACCTCCTCGACGAGAAGGTGGGTACAACGATCGTTACTAATTCGAATTAAAAACTAAAAAAAGAAGCAGGTTGGGTACGGCCTGTTTTTTTTATTGTTCCAGAATTTCCTCTACCACTCCGTTCTGTTCTTCTTTTGAAATAGTTTTTCTGTCTCGTCGTCGGAAATGCACGGAGGCCATTCGTTGCATAAAGAGCATAGTTGCGGCAGAAATTAGGAAGAACACGATGAAGAATTTTTTTGAAGGTTTAGAATAAACGAGTGTTATGAGAAATAAGATGATGACACTTGATGTGTAGTAGACTTCTTGTATGAACTGTTTTACGGTTGCCTGCTTGGTAAAATCTTTATTGGCAGAAATCATATTGTAGCGAGCTTTGTCGTACGGAATTCGAAAAATAGGATCGATGATTTTATTGAGTGCATCGGTAGTGGCGATAACAACAGGATGCAAGAAAAGAGGCCGAGCAAAGAAACAGATACTTATGGATCGGACACCCCAGAGGATCATTTTTTTGGGATCAAATTTGTCCACGTACTTTCCGACAAAGTATGAGATGAAAATAGAAACTACAGCAGAAGCGGTGACCAAGAGACCGATTTCGGCGGTGTTTTCTAGTGCTATGAAGAGAAAAATAGGCCAGAGAATCCACATGACCGTATCACTGAAGACATTTCCCACTTCCGCAATAAGATAGTTTGTGGGAACTTTTTTTCGAAAAAAACTAACCACGGATTTTGGTTTATAGTGGACTTTGAAATGGATATCGGAAGTAAGGAGGAGCGGAATTCCAGAAGCAAGAATGAGTCCAATAGCGATATAAAATAGAGCATCAAATCCAAACAGGTAGGTAACAAATCCCCCCACAAGAGGCGCAATAAGTGTGGCGACTGTAAGCACAATTTTTAACCACGCTAGCATGCGTCCTGGAGATTTTTTGAGCACCTGTTTTGCGAGGAAAAGATCATCGGATACGTTCGCAAGGGATTGGAAAAATGTTCTCAATATGAAAATAGGAATAAGAATCCGTAAATCCCATACAAAATCTCCACTCAATTGGCTCACTCCAAGGAAAAATAGAGCCGAAAAAGGGAGGGCGAGAGCCATACATTTTTTGAGTCCAATGCGTTCAACGACTTTCCCGTTTGTAGCAACAGCAAGGGGAAATCCAATTTGCCATAGAACGTAGAAGAATGTGACCTGCCAGAGAGTATATTTCAGGTCTGAGATTAAATAGATCGGGATAAAAAGATTGGTGATAGAGTTCCCGATTTGCCAGAGTGTTTTGAAGATATAGTATTCGAGAATGTTGATATTCCAGTGTCGGAAATGAAAATGAAACCAGCTTGAGACGTGTCGAGATCGCATAGGTACACAGAAAAGAATTCTTGGACAGTATATTATGGTTTGCACTGAAAAATGAAATTTGTTTCCGTGCTTTCTTTCCAAAAATCAGTACACTCTTCGCACGATGGAAATGGAATTTTCTCCACAGGCACAGAAAGCCCTTTCTTTGATGACGGATGTCTCGAAGAATGTCTTTGTGACTGGAAAAGCTGGGACTGGAAAATCGACGTTGCTGGAATATTTTCGAATGAATGTCGATCGGAAAGTGATCGTTTTGGCTCCCACTGGCGTGGCGGCGATCAATGTGAATGGAGATACGATTCATTCTTTTTTCCAGCTCAAACCCGGATTCGAGCTCGATGAAGCGATGAATGGAAAGATTCGGGATAAGGATCGGAATAAATTCAAACGGGTAAAAACGATTGTGATTGATGAGATTTCGATGGTACGGGCGGATTTATTTGATGCGATGGATATTTATCTGCGTCGAGTGAGAGAAGATGACCGACCTTTTGGGGGTGTGCAGATGATCTTTTTTGGAGATCTGTATCAGTTGCCTCCGGTGGTGACCAATGCGGACAAGGAGAAATTTTTTGCGTCGTACAAGTCACCGTATTTTTTTGATGCGGATGTGTTTGATGGGATGCGGGATTTGTTTGCTGAACCTTTTGAATTAGAAGTTATTGAGCTCGAGAAAATTTACCGTCAGACGGATCAGGATTTTATCGACCTTTTGAATGCCGTGCGGGATAAATCGATTACAGAAGATCATTTAGAAGCACTTAATGAGCGGGTGGATACAGAGTTTATCCCAGAGACAGAGGAAGGGTACATCCACCTCATGACGACCAATGCGGATGCACATGCGATTAACGAACGAGAACTTTCGAAGATTGATCATCCAGAAATTGAATTTGAGGCGAATATTACCGGGAAAATTCCCAAAAACCTTCGTCCGAATGATCCCCAAATTACTGTTAAAGTGGGGGCGCAGGTAATGTTTATCAATAATGATTCCCAGCGTCGTTGGGTGAATGGAACGCTTGGTGTAGTGCGAAGTGTAACGGATCGATATAACGAAGAAACAGACCAAATGGATACCGTCCTTATTGTGAAATTACAAAATGAAACGCTCGTTGAAGTGAGTGCGCATACGTGGGAGATTTCAAAATATGTATTCCAAGAGGGGCAATTTGTGCGAGAGCAGATGGGAGCCTTTACCCAGATGCCATTAAAACTCGCTTGGGCTATCACCATTCACAAAAGCCAGGGAAAAACTTTTGAAAGAGCGGTGATTGATTTAGGATACGGCAGCTTTGCACATGGACAGACATATGTTGCGCTGAGCCGGTGTACGACATTGGAGGGTCTTGTTCTTCGTAAAAATCTTCGAGAGCGGGACGTAATTGTCGATCAACGCGTCACAGCATTTGCAAAAAAACAGTCATAACACTTTGCCATGAAGAAAAATCATTTATTTGAAGGTCCTATTTTGAAGTCATTGATCGTGATTTCTACACCGATTATCTTGGGAAATCTGCTTCAGACAGTGTATCAATTGATCGATACTTTCTGGGTGGGACGATTGGGTGAAGAAGCGGTAGCGGCGGTTTCTTTGGGAGCTCCTGTTTTGTTTCTCCTTCTCTCTCTTGGGATGGGATTTACGATGTCGGGGACCATTTTTGTTTCGCAATACAATGGACGAAAAGATACAAAAAGTACGGCTCTCATTTCAGGGCAGACGTTTATGTTGACGCTCTTATTGGCTTTCGTGGTCTCGATTATTGGATGGGAAGGAAGTGAGTTTATATTGTCAAAACTAACCTCAGATCCGGCGGTTCTCGCGCCAGCGGTAGATTATCTCAAGATATCATTTTTGGGATTACCGGGTGTTATGCTTTTTATGGTATTTCAATCTCTTTTGCGTGGAGTAGGGGAGGTGAAATTGCCGATGTATCTGGTTATGGGGACGGTTATTTTGAATATTTTTTTGGATCCACTTTTCCTTTTTGGGAATGAATGGCTTGGAGTCCCTGCGATGGGAGTGAAAGGCGTTGCTTGGGCGACACTTATCACGGAATATCTTTCTGCAATTATTGGAATCATTATCCTCTATACTAAGAAATCAGAAGTTTCATTACGCCCTCATTTGAGTGATTTGCGTTTGCGAGTGGAATGGGTGAAAAAGATTTTTCGGCTTGGATGGCCATCGTCCATCGAACATTCAACTCGATCTATTGGAATGTTTATCATGACGTTTTTGGTGGCGATGTTTGGGACGACGGCAGTGGCGGCCTATGGGATTGGAGGGCGATTGCTCATGTTTGTGATTATACCGGCGGTGGGATTTTCTATTGCGACGGGGACATTAGTCGGAAATAACATTGGGGCAAAAAACTTCCAACGAGCGAAAGATATTTCCTATATGGGGATTAAGGTTGGATTTTGGGCCCTAATGGGGATAGGGATTTTATTGTTTTTCTTTGCTAAGCAGATTTCAGGATTCTTTGTGCCGGGAGAAACGGCAGTGATCGAGATGTCTGCCCGCTTTATTAAAATAATGGCACTCTCTTTTGGATTTATCGGAGCTCAAATGGGGATTATGGGAACATTGAAAGCTTCTGGGATGACAAGACTTTCTTTGCTCGTTGCTGTATTCCAGACAGCGGTGCTTTTATTGGCGACAACATTACTTTCATTTGTGTTTGATATGGGAGTGGATGGTGTTTGGTGGGCATACCCAATTTCAAATTTTGTTGTTTTGGGATTGGCATTTTTCTTCTACTACACCAAAGATTGGAATAGATCTTTGTAAAGTTTTCCACACTCTAAAATATACGGCTGAATTTTCCCTGAAGAGGGGCTGTTGGGAAGGCCTGCTTTGCGTTTTATTATGTGAGTAGTCCTTTTGTTTTGTGAAGAAAATGTGTGTATCTTTTGCTTTTTTGCGGAGAGTGTTTATGGGGATATTTTTCGCCCTAGTGATCTTCATTCCTTTGTCATATGGGGCTATAGATATCACAAAGGTTTTACCAGATATCACCTATTGGAATTGGGATAAAAACGGTGTGTATGTAGGAAATAAGACGGGAACGGCTGTGGTTGATTTTGTGCAACCGAACGATACGGTTCTTAATTCTACGGAAATAAATGCGGTAGATGGGAATGCAACTCCCGGGATGGTGTATTTTGATGACGAAGCAGGGATTTTGTATGTAGCGGATCAAAATGGAAATTTAAATCTTGCAGAGACGGGGAATATCGTGGATGACATCGAGAAAGTAACGGGTACGTTGAAGAAGGAGAGCTTATACTTCGATAAAAAAACGGAGAAAGTGGTTCTCGGAAAAAATATAAGTGAAATATCAGAACCCGTGAGTCCGGCCTTCTTTCGTATAGAATCAGAACTTCCTGTGTATATTCCAGGATCTGTGAATGTTCTTTTGGCGTATTGGGATTTTGACGAAAATAATGGAAATATTCTGAATGATTCAGAAGGGGATTTTAATGGAAATATAAATGGGGCGACATGGACTCTTGGAAAAAATGGAAGTGGGCTGTCATTTGCCTCAGAAGACTATGTTGAGGGAAGCTCAGGTATTGTGAATGGGTACCCTTTTAGTGTTGTTGCATGGATAAAAGCAGAACCTGTTAAAAGAGGTTCTGGAGAGCGTGCGATTGTGAGTTTTGCGAATAATAATGTGAACAGTAGCTACTACGGAATGTATTTGAATAAAAAGGGGAATGTGAGTGCGGTAGTACGAAATGGACGGAAAATAGAGGCACAGAGCGATTTTTCTGTGGATGATGGGCAATGGCATCAGGTGGCGGCAGTGTTTGCAAGTGATTCAGATCGTTCGATTTATGTGGATGGAAAATTTGCCAAGAGAGACACAAGAAGCGTATCATTTAATACAAGTTTAAATACTTGGTCCATCGGGAGATGGGGAGACTTAAACCCAGATTCTTACTTTTCTGGAGAGATTGACGAAGTGAAAGTGTTTTCAAAAGCGTTAAGTGACACTGAGATCTCAGAACAATTTCTTTCTTCTTAAAATATTCATACATGGTGAAGCTTGATATTGCGGCAACTATTCCAGACTTAAAGGTTGATGAGTTTCTTCTCCGGGGGTATCTGACTATTTCTCAAGTTGGACTCAACAAATGCAAGGGAGATCTCCAGCTCTTAAGACGTAATTTTGTGCGATTGATAGATAAATCAATCTATGAATATCGAAAGTCTCGAGAAGCAATGATCAAAGAGCTTACAGAGGGATGTGATGCGCAGCAAACAGGAACCGGATGTTTCATTTATTCGCATATGGTGACTAATCAT
>JBNKLH010000007.1:0-15914 GCA_050292255.1 Candidatus Altimarinota bacterium
CTCGAACCCCAGAGTTCTTCAACGTATTAATCGGATATGAAATCATCGGCCGATTAAAGACGGGTAGCAAGTGCTTATTCGTCACTCTTGTGCTCGGAAACAGCCGTGACCCAGTACCACCGGCGAGAATAACTCCTTTCATCGGGACCTAGTTTTTCAGATTTTTGTAAAAAGTCAAACCGAAACAACCTCTATTTTGTAGTTTCTTCCCTTTATTCAACGGATCCCGCCCAGAAATGTTACCTATTTTTCTTTGACTCAAATCATTTATATAAAAAAGTATAAAAAAATGCATTTTGCTAGGCTTTTTTTCATTTACGAACCAGCCCAAAGCCGATAGAATGGAAAAAACATGAAATTTTGGCAATACGTCGTCGGGTCCGTATTAGCTGCCCTTATCTTTGCGGCAGGCTTTTTGTCTGAAAGTTCTCAGCTTGCCCCCTACCTCGATATTCAGTTTGCAAAAGCTCTTTTGCAGGAAACAACCACGAAAGAAGAACGGAATTTTACCGATACCTTTTTTCCAAACGGAGAGTTTTTACGAGTATTCCAAGACACCAATATATCTTTTGTGGACGAAAAACGGGAGCTCTTTTCTGGAGAAGCTTTTATTGGAGGAGCCTTTTTTTCTCCTGAAAGCGTAGCCGAAACACTTAAAAATCAGCCTTTTGCACTCAGCAACTTTGGTTCTCTTCCGAATACACTTCGGATCGGACCGCTCCTCGTTCATTATAGAAATTCAAACATTTTTGCCTCTCGAGATGCGGTTAAAAAACAATCCGAGATTTATGCCGTAGGACATTCCGTAGATATTTGGTTTGATGGACGGAAAACGCCTTTTGTCTTGCCTTCTGATACAAAACTCACTGTCAGAGAAGGACTCATCGGTCCAGATACCTCTACTCTTTTTTATACCAAACTCAAAAAAGACTTCCGAATGCAGTCTTTTGAGCTCATTGGAACGGATGTTGGAAAAAATGAAACCCCAGAACAAAAGATCCTCACGGCCCTCGTGCGACATCGAGACTGGCGAAAACAATTCCAAAATCTGGCCTGGGACATTCCCCTTTTGTGGGATCGGGGAGAAAAAGATTCTTTTCAACGAAAAGTGGGTGATTTCTTTTATTCAAGCACGATCGGAATCGCACAAAAAAAACGGGATACTTTCACCTTTAAAAACCTTGTCGAACCGCTTGTAGAAGCTCGAATATTGGCAGAAGACAACAAAAGTAGTGAGAAAGTAGAAAAGAGACTCAAAGAATTTATCCCGACATTCGAAACCGCCCAATGGAAATCCGTACTCAAAGAAGCTAATCTTCAAAACGACTGGAAAAGTTTTTCATTAGCACAGAAAATATGGCTCCCTATGATCTCTCCGGAGTCTCCTGCTTTCCGATTTTTTGTGCTTTGGGAACTCCCGAGAACAACCTCTCTGGATAAAATCGAACACCTCTTTACGCGAGCAGAAATACTCGCTGCCAACCGATATCCGGATGCGACAGAAGAAAATCCGAGAGAACTTAAAAATCTCTGGGAATCGACATCGTTTGTCCCGGATGATCGAGTAAGAGTGACACGAATTCGACGGCTGGTCTTGGAAATGATCCGAGCCCACGATTTTTTGCATCAAGCAGAATTCTTTGCTCTTCATGAATCAATGATACAAACGGAACTTTCTTTGTACCGGGACAACGTTGAATTACAAGACGAACTCACGTTGGAAATTGGCCAAGATTTACTCTCTTTCTTGAAGACATTCTTGCACAGCAAAACGGAAAAAAACGTAACCCAAACCCTTCTCCAAAGCTGGAATAATCGAAATATTGATGACATAGCGGATAAGATCGGACGAGAAATTTTCACGCCCGAACAAAAGGAAGTCATTGAGTTTATCAAGCTCGTGGGAGATTCCGGACTCACTCCAGAAGAACTCATCGCGATCAAAGAATCTGAAGCGCGCCAACAAGAACTCGAAAATGCCACAGAGGAACTCACAGAAGAAGATTCCATCTCTCCTGAAACGGAGGTCGGGATCCAGGGAGCAAAGGATTTATTGCAGTATTTGCAAGAACAAAATATCACGCTCGATCTCCAACAATTCAAAACGGACAAAGAAGCGAATATAACTACGTTTTCAGGAACCATCGATGAAGAACCTATAAATGGAACCTTTGATTATAACGCACAGATTTTTGCGACTTTAACCGCGTTTGACGCAACAGAAACAGATATTTCACCATTATTGGCAAGTAAATGGATTCGAAGCATTACTCCTGTGCAAATGGAAGAGGTTTCGCCTGAGGAAACAGAAACATTTTCAACAAGCGTTTCTCAAATCACTCCGGAGGCAATTCTCTCTCGACGATTTTTACAAACCATGCTCCAGTCGCTTGGAATTGAAGTAGAGCGAAACGATATTGGTGTTATGGATGAGGCACAAAATATTTTTGAGTTTCGATCTGCCATATATGAGGATGTGCTCATCTCTGGAAATTACAATAAGTCAGAATCTTCTTTCTCAAATATAGAAGTCGAAAAAGGAAGTGAAAAAATAAAGATGCCAGATTCAATTCCTGATACAATGTTCATCGAGACATTAAAAGACACCGTCACAAAACAATGGGGCAGTGTCTGGGATAATGCTAAATAGAAACCTGTATGAAAAATTTTTTTAAACTCATCCTTTTCACTCTTTGTTTGGGTGTTACCGCCACCAGTCTCGCACAGTATGATGATGTACAGGAAATCTATGCAAGCGACGGACTCAATGGGGAAGAATTTGGGACTGACATAGCTACCAATGGAAGTCGTCTTATTGTGGGGGCCCCAAAAAATGATAATGCCAACGGGACTGAAGCAGGGGCGATCTATATCTATGATTGGCTTGGAACAACCTGGGGAAATGAACAAAAAATCATTGCCAGCGATGGGGCCGCAAATGATTGGTTCGGGAACTCTGTTGATATCTCTGGAAATCGAGTCATTGTTGGAGCTCCTAAGAACGATGAAAATGGAACGGATTCTGGGGCGACATATATCTATGAATGGAATGGATCGTCTTGGGATGAATCAAAATTTCCGGTCTCTGACTTTGCCAATTATGATTACTTCGGATGGGATGTCGCTATTGATGGGAATTACGCGGTAGTAGGAGCGGAACTAGATGGATCACAAAATGACGGGTCTGCCTATTTCTATGAATGGAATGGAAGTGCTTGGATAGAGACCCAAAAAGTACCAAACCCTATCATAAACCAATCTGTCGCCAACTTCGGTTATTCTGTCGATATTTCTGGAACAAGAGCTGTTATTAGTGTCCCCTTTGATAGCACCGCAGGACCTCTTTACGCGGGAGCCGTATACGTCTACGACTGGAATGGCAGCTCCTGGACACAAACAGAAAAAATCACGGCAAGCAATGCTGAGGAGGCTGCTTATTTTGGTTGGAGTGTTGCTCTCGATGGAGATCAGCTTATCGTTGGGGCCTATGGACAAGATTACAACTTAAGCAATGGAGCCGGAACCGCTTATATTTACAAGTGGAATGGATCGTCTTGGGATGAAACACAGCTCATCGCCTCTGATTCTACCGGAAGTGACTACTTCGGAGACACGGTTGCTATTGATGGGGATCGAGCGATTGTAGGAGCCTATGGAAATGATGATGCAGGAAGCGCTTCTGGATCCGCCTATATTTTTGACTGGAATGGATCGTCTTGGGAAGAAACAAAGGTGTCACCATCTGATGCCTCTATCTATAATGAATTTGGTACCGCTGTCGCTGTATCTGGAGATAAAACGCTCATTGCGGCTCTCCAAGGGGATGGTGTCGCAACAAATACAGGATCTGTATACTATTTTTCCTATGGAGGACTTCCGGATCCTTTTTGTTCGGCTTCAGACTTTTCTGGATTTTCAAATCCGATCCCTGACCTCATCTACTGGGATTGGGACGGAAACAATCCTTATACATCTAACTCTGCAGGAACAGCCGTAGCAGTCCTTATTGCCCCCGCAGAAACCGTACTAACTACCACAGAAATCACCGCTGTAGATGGAAGTGCAGAACCCGGGATGGTTTACTTTGATGAGCAAACGGGAGAACTTTACATAGCTGATGCAGGTGGAAATCTTCAGGATCCATTGAATGTAACCAGTAACGCCGTCGCGAGTCCGAATGAGGCTGGAGCGGAAGAAGGAGAGGTTTATTTCAATACGACCAGTGGAGAGATTACCGTTTGTGAAACAGCCGGATCTCTCACAACGCCAGATGATCCATCTATTAGCTGTATAACTCAGTAAATTTATTTGAATGAAAAATACTTTAAAAATCGGTTTCATTGCACTTCTTTTTTCTATCGGAACAGGAGCCTATGCTGCCACCTGTAGCGATGGCATCCAAAACCAAGGAGAAGAGGCCGTGGACTGTGGAGGGACATCTCCATGTAACGAATGTGAGGTACTCTCTTATGAAGGGGAAGATTACTCATCCTCATGGAGTGGTCATGGAGGGCAATATAATGCAGGTAATTTCCCGAATACATTTGCTTTTGCCGCTCTTCAGGCTGATGGATCTATCACAACTTGGGGAGATGCTACCAGAGGAGGGTCCGGAGGTCCTTCTGATACTGGGTACTCACAAGTTTATTCAACCAACTATGCCTTTGCCGCCCTTAAATCTGATGGCTCAATTGTCGCTTGGGGAGATGCTGCAAACGGAGGAGCGGGAGCTCCTTCGGATTCTGGATATACCAAGATTTATTCAACAAACTATGCCTTTGCTGCACTAAAATCAGATGGGTCGATTTCTGCGTGGGGAA
This sequence comes from Candidatus Altimarinota bacterium, assembly GCA_050292255.1. GTDB lineage: Bacteria > Patescibacteriota > Gracilibacteria > UBA4473 > UBA4473 > JBNKLH01. The sequence continues at coordinate 4,821 of JBNKLH010000007.1, forward strand.
ATGCCAGTTATGGAGGAGTCGGAGCCCCAACTGATTCTGGATATGTAAAGATCTACTCAACACAAAGAGCCTTTGCGGCGATGAAATCTGATGGGTCTATTACCGTATGGGGAGATGCAGCCAATGGTGGATCTGGTGCCCCTTCGGATTCTGGATATACGGGTATTTATTCTACCTATCGAGCATTTGCGGCAATGAAAGCAGACGGTTCTATTTCTGTATGGGGGAATACGAGTAATGGAGGAACCGGTGGCCCCGTTGACAATGGATATACTCAAATTTACTCTACCGCCACAGCTTTTGCAGCGCTTAAATCTGATGGATCTATTACTGTATGGGGATATGCTTCAAGTGGGGGAGATGGTGCTCCTACGGATTCTGGATATGTACGAATTTATTCTGCAAACTCCGCTTTCGCAGCCCTGAAAGCAGATGGTTCTATCTCTGTGTGGGGAAATGCAACCTATGGAGGTTCTGGGGCTCCTTCTGATTCTGGGTATGTAAAAATTTATTCCACCTATGGAGCTTTTGCCGCAATAAAGGCCGATGGTTCTATCTCCGCATGGGGAGATTCCGGGTTTGGAGGCTCTGGGGCTCCTTCTGATTCTGGGTATGAAAAAATTTATTCTTCAAATTCTGCCTTCGCAGCTCTTAAATCAGATGGTTCCATTGTGAGTTGGGGAAATACTACCTATGGGGGAAGTGGAGCCCCTTCAGATAGTGAATATATAAAAATCTATTCTACTTATGGTGCTTTTGCGGCTCTTAAAGCCGATGGATCAATCACTGCATGGGGAAGCTCTGCACAAGGTGGGACAGGAGCACCAACTGGTACTGGATATACCATTCCATACGGATCTCAATGGGAACTTTCTCTCTCTCCTAGTGGAGGGGGAGATCCAGATCCTTTCTGTTCTGCTGCTGATATTGCATCGCTCACAACTCCATTTCCAGACCTGATTTATTGGAATTGGGATGGGAATAATCCATATACATCAAACACTGCTGGAACCGCTGTAGCCGTTCTTATTGCTCCCGCGGAAACCGTACTAACTACCACAGAAATTACGACTTTGGATGGAAGTGCCGAGCCAGGAATGGTTTACTTCGATGAGCAAACGGGAGAACTTTACATAGCTGATGCAGGGGGGAATCTTCAGGATCCATTGAATGTAACCAGTAATGCCGTCGCAAGTCCAAATGCAGCAAGTGCCGAAGAAGGAGAGGTATATTTCAATACAACCACTGGAGATATCACTGTCTGCGAAACGGCCGGATCTCTCACTGCTCCAAGTGATCCTTCGGAAACTTGTCTGAGTCAATAAGTCCTGAAGTTGACCTTCTGAGAAAATTTAGTAGCATCTCTAGGTGGAAAATCTAACCTCCCGCCCTCCTCGAAACTTTATTGAACGCATACTGCACTCGCCTTTTGCGTTTCAAGCGGTGAGCCTGGCTTTTCTTCTTGTTTTTGTAATGGCATTTCGTCCCCCTTATTTCCTAGGTGTTCGCCAACAGTTTGGAGAACATTTTTTTGGAGAAGGGCAGGTCTTTTTGCCTATTTCTGAAACAGGATTTTTAGATAACTTCGCAGGAGTAAGCACTGCCGGACTGCATGAAGTACTCGTAACCGATGAAGAAGGAAATACCGTGATTCGTATTGAGCCAAAAAAACGAACGACTCCTATTGATTATGTTGTCCGTTCTGGAGATACCGTAGCCAAAGTGGCATATAAATTTGGGATTACGAAAACATCGCTCCTGTGGGCCAATGATATGAATGTACGACAAGAGCTTGTCGTGGGGCAAGATATCCGAATTCCACCAACAGACGGAGTCTTTTATACTGTAATAGAAGGAGACACTCTTGATAAAATCGTTGAAGTTCACAATGCGGACTTGGTAAAGATCAACCTATACAACAAACTCTCTGCAGACACCGAACTCTCTGCCGGACAGGAAATTTTCATTCCTGATGCTACCAAAACATACGTTGAAAATGTAACTACTCAAGACGGACAAGTAGAACAAATCCGTTCTATTGGGTTCAAACTTCGACGACCAACTCAAGGGGTCCTCACGCAAGGATTCCACTCACGACACTACGCGATCGACATTGCTAACCGGATGAATACACCGATCTATGCTTCTGCCAGCGGGAAAGTCATTAAGTCAGCTGATGGATGGAACTATGGATATGGACGCTATGTGGTAGTAGATCACGGAAATGGAATCCGAACTCTGTATGCCCACATGAACGTTCGAAAGATCGAGGAAGGAGCCGAAGTGAAAACTGGGCAACTTATTGGACTGATGGGAAACACGGGGAACGTGTTTGGTCCGACGGGAATCCATCTCCACTACGAAGTTCACATCCGAAACCGAAAGGTAAATCCGTTCAGTTACTTCTAGACATAAAAAAGTTGGCCCCAGTGTCAAATAACACTGGGACACAGGTGGTTTACTACTCTGGGATTATCCCTTTTTTCTGACTGTCACTTTAGTGTTGTGACGACCAAGCTCTTGTGCCGAGCGCGTTTTTTTCTCTTTTTTCTTTTTTTTGCGCTCTTGCGAAGATCGTTTTTGATCTTTCTTCTTGCATCCAAAGTCTCCCATAAACATGAAATTTTGGTTCTACAGTCCTATACGATCAACGCACAAAACCATAGAACCAAATACATTCATAAAAGTAGCAAAGAACAGGAATTTCGAAGAGAGAGCTCAACGAATTTCACAGAACAATCCTACACAAAAACACAAACACGTCAATCCCTTTGAAAAAGACAAAAAAAACACCCCACTTTCGTGAGGTGCTTTTAAGTTGTTCAATTTAGAAGTCTAACTATTCAGCTGCTTCTGTGATGTAATCTGCGCTTGAAGCGTCTTCTCCTCGTCGGTAGTTGTATCGACCAAATCGGTATGGATTCCATCGAAGAGATTTGTAGTTCCCACTTTTGTCTTGATCAGGCATGTTTTTGTATTCTTGCCCGTCTGTTCGATTCCAATCCCATGATTGGTAATCATGATATTTCCCTTCAATTCGTTCTTTTTCTTCTGAAATCCCCTGATCTTTCTTGTAGATTCCGTTGTAACCATCTGTCATCCAGTATGCCAATCGAGATCGATTTTTTGGATGCATAGCTACGTTGTGAGGAACTCCTGGAACGTATACTGTATCTACTTCTCCAGCTTCTTTTTTGTAAAGACGATCATCTGCCTCAGAGCTATCATACTCTTCGTTGTATTCAGTGTAGTCTTTTGCTTTCCAGTAACGGTTTCGTGTTCCGTCAGAAAGCCGGAATCCTTTGTCAAAAGAAAACCAACGGTCGGCTGAGTCTTGTCGAGCTTCTTTATTAAGCTCCATTCGGTAAGGAATTGCGAGAACTCCTTTCGTTCCTTCTGTCTCCATTTCCACAGGTGTTGCAGCCAATGCCAACACAGGGAATGCTAGGAGAGAAGTGATCAATAGTTTCTTCATTTTAAGTGGTGGTTAAAAAGATGAAGTAAAAGGACACAAAGGTACACGCGAATTTTCTAGGATATAAAAGGGCATGTCAACTTTTTCTGTATAAAAAAACAAGAAAAATATGCGTCCATTGGGAAATACGATACCATACGAAAAATGTTACAAAAAAAACATGATTCTAAATGAAAAAATATTTCGAGCCTATGACATTCGTGGAGAGGCTTTTGTGGATTTTGACGAGGATGGATTCTTTGTTATAGCGGCCGCTTTTGGAAAATATATTGCCGAGAAACACGATATTAAAAATCCTCATATTTTCGTCAGCGGAGACGGCAGAAGTTCTATGCCTCAACTCTGGCCAGCGGTAGTAAATGGACTGAAATCAGCCGAATGCACGGTCACTTGGGGAGGCGCTATTCCCACTCCAGTAAATTATTATGCCTTTCATGAAGGGAATTTTGATGCCTCAATCCAGATCAGTGCCTCACACAATCCTCCGGCTGATAATGGGCTTAAATTTGTAGATCGAACGGGTGCTGTGTGCGGAGAAGAGATTCAAAAGATAAAAAAAATCGCCCAGTGTTTTGAATGTCCAAAGGGGGAAAAATACGGAGTATGTGAAAACACATGTGAAACAAAAGACTTCGCCGAAAGCTATATTGAGAAAATACTCGAGATCCAACCACACTTCCCAGAAATAAAAGGAACGGTCGTTGTCGATGCCGGAAATGCTATCCCAGGGATGTTTTATCCAGAATTGTTCCGAAAACTTGGATTAGATATTTCTGAACTCCATTGCGATTTGGATCCAAATTTCCCAAATCACCAACCCGATCCCGAGCGCCCAGAAAATCTAGAAGATCTCATCCAGAAAGTAAAAGAGCGAAAAGCTACTTGGGGACTGGCTTTTGATGGAGATGGAGATCGTGCTGGAATCGTAACCGCAAAAGGAGAAATTCTGAATGCCGATAAGATTCTCTATGTTCTATCTGCTGACTTTTTAAGCAGAAATCCAGGGGCCCCCATTGTCGTGGACGCTATGAGTTCTGCCGTATTGGCGGAAAAAATAAATCAATTGGGCGGAAAAGCCGTTCGCTCCAAAACCGGACATTCGTACATTGAGGAAACAATGCATGAAACCGGCGCACGGCTCGGAGGAGAACAATCTGGACACTTTATGCTGGGAGAAAACTTCTATGGACATGACGATGCCGCTTTAGCCGCTATCCGATTCTTGGAAGCGGTGACAAATAATCCCGAACTGCTCACGGACGTCACCGAACGATGGCCCAAATTGCTCGAATTTTCTGAGAAATTCAGCGTTCCGGATGAAGAAAAGTTTGAGATTTTGGAAAAGGTTACAGCAGAACTATTAGCTCAATTTCCAGATGCAGACACAACTGACGGAATCCGGATTGATTTCAATAATGAAGAATGGGCTATCATCCGATGTTCAAACACATCTCCAAAGATTGCGGTCAGAACTGAGGCCAAAGATAAAGAGAGCCTGGAAGAGAAAAAATCTGTATTGGTGGGGGTGTTGGAAAAGAATATATAAAAACAAATCTGTATAATCAGTGACTCAGATAAAAAAAAAGACCCGACACAAACGTCGAGTCTTTTTAAAGTTCGTAATGAATGAACTATTCCGCTTTTCGTTCTGCGATAATAGCATCTGCCACGTTATTTGGAACTTTTGCGTAGTGCAAGAATTCCATACTGTAACTCGCTCGTCCTTGCGTCATAGATCGAAGTTCTGTCGCGTATCCGAACATTTCTCCCAATGGGATTTCTGCCAAGATGTATTTGTTCAAACCTCGTTGTCCTTGTTCTTGGATAATTCCTCGTTTTGATGAAACATTTCCCATCACATCCCCAAGGTAGTCTTCTGGAGTCACGATTTCCACTTTCATCATTGGTTCAAGAAGCGCAGGATTTGCTCGTTTTGCTCCTTCTTTGAAGGCTTGAGCTGCTGCGATTTTAAATGCCAATTCAGAAGAGTCCACATCGTGGTATTTCCCATCGTAGAGTTCTACTTCTACATCTACCACTGGATATCCTGCTAAAACACCGGTCGTAACCGCTTCTTGGAATCCTTTTTCACATCCTGGGATGTATTCATTTGGAATAGAGGCCCCTTTAATGCTGTTAACAAATTTGAATCCAGCTCCTGGTTCTCCAGGTCGAACTTTACATTGAACGAACGCGTATTGCCCTCGTCCTCCTGATTGTTTCTTGTGTTGGTATTCTGCGTCTACTTCATTTTGAATTGTTTCTCGGTACGCTACTTGTGGTCGTCCGATATTCGCTTCCACTTTAAACTCTCGTTTCATTCGGTCTACCAAGATATCCAAGTGCAATTCTCCCATTCCTGAGATAATGGTTTGGTTGGTTTCTTCGTCTGTTTTTACTCGGAATGTTGGATCTTCTTCGGCCAATTTTTGAAGCGCGATCCCCATTTTTTCTTGGTCGGCTTTTGTTTTCGGTTCGATAGAAATGGAGATCACTGGTTCTGGGAATTCCATTGATTCGAGCACTACTTGTTGTTTGTCTTCACACAATGTTTGTCCGGTAAAGGTTTCTTTCAAACCAATAGCCGCTCCGATGTGTCCTGCTGGGATTGCATCCACTTCTTCTCGTGAGTTTGAGTGAAGCACCACCAATCGTCCGATTCGTTCTTTTTTCCCTTTGTTCGTGTTGTATACGTATGATCCTGATTTGAGAGATCCTGAGTACACTCGGATAAAAGTTAATCGTCCAACATATGGATCTGTCGCCACTTTAAACGCCAATGCTGCCAATGGAGCATCTGCTTTTGGTTCACAAACAATTTCTTTTGTTTCATCCTCCACATCCGTCCCGTGAGCCGGTGGAATATCCAATGGAGATGGCAAACACCATGCCACTGTATCGAGAAGTTGTTGTACTCCTTTGTTTTTCAAGGCTGTTCCTGTGATCACTGGAACAAATTCTCCGGCAATAGTAGATTTTCGGATCGCTGCTCGGATTTCATCTGTAGTGAGTTCTTCTCCTCCCAAGTATTTTTCCATCAATTCTTCGTCCAAAGTTGCTGCCGCTTCAAGCATTTTTTCTCGCCATTCAGCTGCTTTTTCTTTGAGATCTTCAGGAATTTCTTCAACTCGTACATCTTTTCCAAGATCGTCGTAGTGAACCACTGCCTTCATTTCGATCAAATCCACAATCCCTTTCACGTCTTGTTCTGTTCCAATTGGAATTTGGATTGGGAAAGCATTTTTTGTGAGTCGGTTTACGATAGATTCGTACGCTCGCCAAAAGTCAGCTCCTGTTCGATCGAGTTTGTTGATGAAACACATTCGTGGAACGTTGTATTTGTCCGCTTGTCGCCACACAGTTTCTGATTGAGGTTCTACCCCAGCCACTCCGTCGAACACACAAACCGCTCCGTCAAGAACACGCATTGAACGTTCAACCTCTACCGTAAAGTCCACGTGACCCGGTGTATCGATAATGTTCAATTGAACTTCTTGGTCTTTGTATTTCCAGTAAGCAGTCGTAGCCGCGGAAGTAATCGTAATTCCTCGTTCTTGTTCTTGTTCCATCCAGTCCATAGTCGCTTCTCCATCATGCACTTCTCCAATTTTGTGAGATTTACCAGTATAGAAGAGGATTCGTTCTGTTGTTGTTGTTTTTCCCGCATCAATATGGGCAATAATTCCGATATTTCGGACCTGTGCGAGAGGAAGGGTCTTGTGGGCCATTCTTATAAAAAGTTAAGAGTTAATAGTTCATAGCAGATAGTTTTTGGCATCTCAGAAAAGGACGTACTGAGCTATCGACTACTAATTATGCCCCGCGATTGTAGGAATGAGGGAAAAATTGTCAATGCGAGATCCGTTTACTTCCCTCCTTACAAGGCTCTTTGAAAAAAATCTAATTTGACTTTCCCCCTATATTTTCTAAAAATATCGTCAGATTCACATGAAAAGACTTTTTGTTGTAGGAGCCGTTTTCGTTGCAGGATTCTTGTTCTCTTTTGGAGGCGATGTTTTGGGTCAGTCAGACAACATTGCAACTATAGAAACAAGCGGTTCTGTTGGAGATGCGACAACAGCAAATTTTGATGATGATGAATTTGACGGGATCATTCCCAGTCAGGGAACGGTTGTTGAAAGCAAAGATTCAGAAGGAAATGTTATTAAATCACGAGACCTTGGGAAAGCCTTTGCAAACGGAGATCTTCACGTCGATGATGTCTTTTGGGTGATCATCAAACTCATTGATCTGGTGTCAAAAATCGCCGGATCTGTCGCGGTTCTCTTCCTGCTTTACGGAGGGATTCAACTTATGATTTCTGGAATTTCTGATGACAAAGAAAGCGCCAAGAACACTATTAAATATGCCCTTATGGGATTGGTAGTAACCTTCATGGCCTGGCTCATCGTGAAACTCGTAGAAACACAAATGCTGGGATAATAATCTCAGGAATACTGTTATATATTCTAAATTCTCAATACGATGGAAAGTATCATTCAAAAGGCCTTGAAACTTTTGTTAGATAAGTTTGGTGCAGAATACGACTGTGTCACTGTGGCCGAAGAAAATGGACATTATCGAGCAAACGTAGAAACGCCGAATGCCGCCCGACTTATTGGACGGAATGGAGCCACTCTCAATGCATTGCAAATCTTGCTCAAAAATATCCTCTGGTCTCAACAAGAAGAAAAAATCTTCGTAACCGTTGATGTCGATCACTACCGAAAAGACCAAGAAGATCGTTTGCTCGAAAAAGTAAAACGAACCATTGAAATGATGAAAGACCGAAACCTGTCTGAAGTTAAGCTCTTTCCAATGAGTTCTTATTTCCGACGAATCGTCCATCTCTGGATCACACAACAATATCCAGAAATGATGACTGAATCTATCGGGGAAGGAAAAACCCGAGCGATTAAGGTGTTTTACAAATAGTTTATTCCCTCAAGTTCGAACTCTCAATTATGTTGAACGCTTGAGTTCGAACTTTCAATTTTAAGTTTACACAATGATTACCTCCCAAGAACTTCGGCAAAAATGGCTCGATTTTTATAAATCAAAAAATCATACGATCATCGCCTCTGCCGGTGTGATCCCGGATAATGACCCAACTGCACTTTTCCATAACTCTGGAATGCATCCATTGGTTCCCTACCTCATGGGAGAAAAACACCCCGCCGGAGTCCGGCTCGCAAATGCACAGAAATGTATTCGAACGATTGATATTGATGAGGTTGGAGATGCGACACATCTGACATTCTTTGAAATGCTCGGAAACTGGAGCTTGGGAGATTACTTTAAAAAAGATCAAATCGCTTGGTCCTTTGAATTTTTGACGCAAACTCTTGGTTTGCCATTAGAAAAGCTCGCCTTCTCTGTCTTTGAAGGAGACGAAAATGCCCCTCGAGATGAAGATGCCGCACAACTTTGGGCTGATCAAGAAGTCCCCAAAGAACGAATCGCCTATCTCCCCGCGAGTGAAAACTGGTGGGCAAAAGGAGACACTGGGCCGTGCGGACCCGATAGCGAGATGTTTTATTGGACGGGTGACGAGGCCGCACCCGCGAATTTCCAAGAAACACATGACGATCCGCGATGGGTTGAAATCTGGAATGACGTGTTTATGACGTTTAATAAGGATGAAAACGGAGTCTTGGCTCCGCTTGCACAACAAAACATCGACACGGGAATGGGACTGGAACGAACCGTTGCCGTACTCAATGGAAAGAAGTCTGTGTATGAAACAGATGCCTTTACGGAAATCCTTACTGCTATCGCAGAAATGGCAGATAAACCAGATCTCGCAACAAACCCAACTGCTGATACAGAATCTGCACGATCTGCGCGAATTATTGCCGATCACATTCGAACATCAACAATCATTTTGGGAGACAAAGTCGGTCCATCAAATGTCGATCAGGGATATATCCTTCGACGAATCATTCGACGAGCGATCCGACACGGACGACTCCTCGGGATTAATGAAAATATCTGTGTGCCGATCGCAGAAGTCGTCGTCGAAAAACTAGGAGATCATTATCCTGAGCTCGTGACGAATAACGCGTTTATCTTTGAGGAATTAAACATTGAAGAAACTCAATTCCGAAAAACACTCGAACAAGGAGAAAAAGAATTCACAAAAGTAGCCGAAAAAATATTAGAGCACTCCCCAAAGAAAGAGCTCTCTGGGAAAGTGGCGTTTAACTTGTATGAAACCTATGGGTTCCCCCTCGAAATGACCGTAGAATTGGCCGAAGAAAAAGGAATGTCTGTGGATGTAGAAGGATTTAAAAAAGCCGAAGAAAAGCATAAAGAAGCCTCTCGAGCTGGAGCGGAAAAGAAATTCCAGGGAGGTCTCAGTCGAGAAAATCTCGAAGAAGAAAAGAAACTCCATACCGCAACTCATCTCCTCCATACCGCATTGAGAAAGGTTCTTGGAGATCATGTCGAACAACGTGGATCAAACATCACCGCCGAACGACTCCGATTTGATTTTAGCCATCCAGAAAAGATGACGCCGGAGCAAATTGAAGAAGTTGAACGACTCGTGAATGAAGCTATTCACGCACATGCTCCCGTTACCTGCACCGAAATGACGGTAGATGAAGCCAAGGCTCAGGGAGCTATTGGACTTTTTGAAGATAAATACGGAGCGAGCGTAAAAGTCTACACCATGGGAGAATTCTCCAAAGAAATCTGTGGAGGTCCACACGTCGACAACACAAGTGAACTTGGATGCTTTAAAATCCGGAAAGAAGAAGCTTCCTCTCGTGGAGTCCGACGGATCAAAGCCGTAATCGGACAAGACAAATGCGCATTGGTGTAATTTTCTCATCATTTTGTTGCAAAAATAATTTTCAGACGTATTGATATACAGTGAACTAATTTCTGTACTATGTTTGGGATTCTTATTACCGCATTATTCTGGCAACAAACCGCATCCGCACAATCATTCCAACACTATCGACAACCTATTGCTACTGAACGAGGGTTTATTCGCCCAGTAGAACAAACATCTATCCTCACTCCCGAACCGGCCCCAACGCCGGTAAAACGAGAACAAAAACTGACTCTCGTTGTCGCTCCACATCCGGATGATGCTATTTTGTGTTGTGGAAGAACCATTAAAGATCGACTTCTGGCTGGAAATCAGATCAAGGTCGTCTATCTCACGAACGGAGATGCTCTCAGCAAAACCAATATCTACGATTCTCAACAATACGCCCTCACGCGAAAAAACGAATCCAAAACAGCCATGAGTGCCCTCGGGGTAAAATCTAAAGATTTAGTGTTCCTTGGATTTCCGGATGGGAAGCTTTCTGATCTTTCAAATGCAATACTCAAGAGCCCTTATACCGGATTTACATCCGCACTACAGGCTTCGACATTTTATTCTGCCCCGTATACACGAACCGCGCTCAAAAAAAATCTCAAGACCCTGATCCAACAATGGGGACCAACCGAAGTCTTTCTCCCCTCTGAAGTCTACGACGAACATCCGGATCACAAAATGGCTGGGAAAATCACACAGGAAATTTTAGAAGAACTCGGGCTAAGTCCTCGGGTGTATTCTTATACCGTACATCGGAGCAAGTGCGAGCAAGAAGTCTGCCCGGCCA